>NZ_FOGF01000005.1 GCF_900111135.1 Granulicatella balaenopterae
TAATGCCTCATCGATTTTTGGAGCGCGTCCACTAACTTGTAATAGTGCTAATACAAATGAAGAAAATTCATGACCTAAAGGAATTCCAGCGAAAACAACACCACTTGAAGAACTTGTTTGTCTAATTTCAAAACTTGGTGTATATTGTAGGGATTCTTCTTCTAAAGTTACTTTATCTGATAACTCAATTACTTCATTTAAAAAGGTACGCATTTTTTGTGATGATTCATCTTTAGATAAGCTAGTAGCTAAAATAATTGGCGCTTCTAGTAATTCTAGATATTGTTGCAATTGTTGTTTTGTCTCATTATCTAACATTTCGATACTCCTTAAATTTTTCCAACTAAATCAATTGAAGTTTTGATGCTTTCTTGTAACTCTTTCCATTTAGCTGGACAGACTTCACCTGGATGTGTACGAATAAATTGAGCTGCTTTTATCTTATCAACTAATACACTTGCATCACGTCCGATACCTTTTGCATTAACTTCCATTGTTTGGATAACACCATCTGGATCGATAATAAATGTTCCGCGGTGTGCATATCCAAATTCTTCATTCAATACATCAAATACACGTGCCAATTGATGAGCTGGGTCACCAATCATAACATATTTAATTTGTGAAATTTCTTCATCATTTTCATGCCATGCTTTATGACAATAGTGTGTATCTGTTGAACATGAGTAAACTTCTACATCTAAACCTTTCAATTCTTCATATTGGTCTTGTAAATCAATTAACTCACTATTGCAAACTGGTGAAAAATCTGCTGGATAAAAACAAATTACGCTCCATTTCCCTTTGAAATCTTCATTTGAGATATCTATAAATTCACCTTGTTTATAAGCTTTTGCATTGAAATTTCCAATTGTTGTTCCGATTAACATAATATTCCCTCCAATAATATTTTTAAATTTTTAAATTACGATTGTCCCCCCTTTATCTGAATTTTATGTTATTATATCGCCCAACTTGTTAAATTCTTGTTAAAAAAAAGGCATGTCTATTTTTTTGTTCAAATTTTATGTTAAAAATCTAATTACTATCTATTTTCTTAGCTTACGAATATTTTGGTAAGAAAATATCAAATTCACTCCCCTTTTCTTGTGGATTACAATAAATATTTCCACCATGATGTTCGATTACTTTTTTAGTAATCGCTAAGCCAATTCCATAACCTTTTTTACTTGTTCCTATATGCTTTTCTCTATAAAAAGGTTCAAATATCCAATCACTATCTTCTTTTTTTATTCCATAGCCACTATCTTTTATTTTGATTTTTATTAAATTGTTTTTGTCAGAAATATAAATAAATATCTTTCCAGATTCTTGATTGTATTTAATACTATTTTCCAACATATTAAGGAATGCTTGGTATAACAATGTATGATCGCCTAATACTTTTAAATTATGCTTATTATGATAATTTTCATATTGAATATCAAATAGGATTTTCTTTTTTTTGATTGTTCTCTCTAAATCATCAAATAATTCTTCAAATAATAAGTCCAATAAAACAATATCATATAGCTTTGTTTGTTGAATTTTAGTTAATTCTAAAATTTTATTAACTAAATTAGTCATTTTATCTATCTGGAATTCAATATCATCAATTATTGGTAGCGGAGTTTTTTGTTGATGTTTATAAACACCTATGTCCATTTGGATGGCTGCTAATGGTGTTCTCAGTTCATGAGCAATATAATTCGAAAAATTTTTTTGTGTATTAAAAGCCTCTTCTATTTTATTCATCATAGAATTAAAAGAATTGATCAAACTTTCTACTTCTCTGATTTTTGAATTAATTTCAATTTTTTGCACAATATTTTGTTTATTAACTTTATTCATATGACTAGATAATGAGTTTAAACAAATAAATAAATCGCTTAATACAACATAAGTAATCCAAATACTAATCAGACTTTCTACTAGTAAAATACCGATACTTTGAAAAATAAATGAATTCATATTTATAAATTGAAATTGATCGAAATTATTTATAAAAAAATAAAAACTTACTAATAATAAGATATTACTGGTAAGTAAAAGTATTGCAGTATAAATTGTTAATTGTATCTTTATGCCATATTTTTTAAACATTTCTTTTTTACTCCTTTATTTCTATTTAAGTGATTTATTCATCATCTTCACTATGTAATAAGTAGTATCCTTCACCAATTTTATTTGCAATTGGATTATATCCCAATACATTTTTTATTTTTTTGCGTAAAGTCGTTAAATGTACACGAACAGAATTGCTAAAATAATCTACTCTAGAATCCCAGGCATGTGCTAATAAATCTTCTGTCGTTACCATACGTTCTTGATTTAAAAATAAATATTCAATAATTGCTGTTTCTTTTCTAGTTAAAATCACCTTTTGTTCTCTAGCATACAATTCTCTTTTTATTGTATTAAACGATAAATCTCCGTAAGTAAGTATAGGCTTATTACCTAAGGAATTATTTCGTAATAATACTCTGATACGTGCTTCCAATTCTTTAAAATGAAATGGCTTAACCAAATAATCACTTGCTCCCAAATCCAAGCCTTGTATTTTAGATTCAATACATGAAATAGCTGTTAATATAAGTACTTTTGCATGTTCATCATTGCAAATAATTGTTTTTAAAACTTCAAAACCTGACATACTAGGTAAATTTAAATCTAAAATAATTAAATCATATTCTTCTACCTCAAAAAGTTCTAAACCTTTTTCCCCAGAGTCAGCTAAATCAACATAATATCCTACTGACTTTAAGCCTTTTCCAATCGAACGTAATAACTTAACTTCATCTTCAATCACTAATATTCTCATTATCTATACCTCACTAATTCAAAAATATAAATTTACTAACTAGTCAACAGTTAAAACAACAAGATTTCTGCCGTTGTTTTAATTAAAATTCTATAAATTATTTTATATTTTTTATTCTTCAATTATCAATTAATTTGCTTTTTTTATACTTAATTTTTAGAATTTTTATTGATTCCATTTTTCCTCCCTATTATGCAATTATACTTTAAAAAAAGACAATTTGAGTAGGATGCAGGGGGCAAACCTTTTTCAAATTGTCTTTGATGACTTGAATTAATTATAACAACCAAAACATTAAATCCTTGTTAAGCTATCTTTTTTTGAATACCAAATTTCCATAAAATTGCTATAAAAATTACAAATTCAAAAATTAATACCGGCAATACGATATATACATTTTTTGCTACAAATACCGGCGAAAGCATCATTAAATCCCATAGACAATGATAAACAATTAATGGTCCAATGTTTTTTAATTTTATCGCAAAATAAGCAGCTACTACACCATGTATAAATGTATTAACCATTTGAAAAGCGACTGAAGATAGTGGGAATGCGGCAAAAATATTCACAGCATGCAATAATGAAAATAGTATTGCACTATAAACAATAGCTTTTATTTTTGAATGATTCTTTAATAAACCCGATAAAACAATTCCTCGATAGATTAATTCTTCAGAAAATCCTATCAAAATTGTTGTAATAAACATCGTAACTAAAGTATCCCCATAAGCTAAATAGGCCTTATGAAAAATAAATAATACTGTATTCAAAATAATTAATACACTATATATGATAAAAATCGGGAAAATCTCTATCTTTTTGAAAGAACTTCCTCTATATTTTTTAAGATAAATAGTCAGAGCATAGATAGACATTATCATCTCAAAATATATTAACACATTTACAATTCCCTTATCTTCATATTTATATCCAAAAACATGATAAGCAACATACATCCCAATTGCCATCAAAGCAGTATACCCTAATGCGATAGCTACTTCCTTTTTATTTTCCAATTGATCACTTCCTTACATTTTTCAATCATCAGCATTGCTTACTCTTAATATAAAATAAACCCTAATAATCCTGCTCCAAAAATATCTGATAAAATATGAGCCACAATAATTGGTGTCAAATTATCTTTAGAATATTTTCGGTATGCCACATAAAATAATAGTCCAATACCAATGCCTATTGTTGAGGCTGAGGCAATACCTTGATATGTGTGGAAAGAAATTCGAACTAATAAAGAATAAATCAATGCCTTATGAATATGTTCTTCTTTTACACTTAAACAAATCCCTAAAAAGAAAATTTCCTCAAAAAAACCATTCAAAAAAGAAAAGGGAATTGTCGTGAAATGAATTTGACTAAGTAAATCACGAATCATATTAAATTCACCCGTAAAAGTTAATGGAAATGTATTAAAGCCAAAAATAATAGAAGATATATCCATCAATAACGATGCTAAAATATATATCAATAAACCTTTAGCAACCGATTGCCAATTAAACTTGAATTTCCAAACTGAAAAATCAAACTTTCTAAAGTATAAATAGCCGAATACAATTGCCAACTCAACTAATTCTGTCCCAATTGTTATCCAATCATCCATAGATGAAAAAGTTAAATTTTCATCAATATTTGCTACTCCATTTATCAAATCTAAATACCCAATAGTAGAACCTTTTATTGCAACGCCAAACATAATTAATGTAATGAAGACAATATCAAAAGATTTTAAGTATTTCATTTTTTGTTCAGTCATTTATACACCCTCCTTTATATTCATTACTATTTTTATAGTATAGCAAAGAGGTTGTTAATTTGAGATTAAGCTAATTCTGTTCAAAAGACTTTGTGAAGTTGTTTCACCGTATTGTTAGTTGAATTCTTGTCTTGTTTCACAAAAAAACGCCTTGTTATAATGA
Organism: Granulicatella balaenopterae; assembly: GCF_900111135.1. Taxonomy (GTDB): domain Bacteria; phylum Bacillota; class Bacilli; order Lactobacillales; family Aerococcaceae; genus Granulicatella; species Granulicatella balaenopterae. The sequence continues at coordinate 4,756 of NZ_FOGF01000005.1, forward strand.
TTAACAAAGCGCATATAGACTATTTATTTTCTGAATGAGTTAGTAAGTAATAGCCTTCTCCAATTTTATTAGCAATTGGATTATAACCTAAGACTGTCTTAATTTTTTTGCGTAAAGTTGTTAAATGTACACGAACTGAATTACTAAAATAATCCACGTCTGCATCCCAAGCATGAGCTAATAAGTCTTCTGCTGTGACCATTCTTTCTTGATTTAATAATAAATATTCTATAATAGCTGTTTCTTTTTTTGTTAATGTAACTAATTCATCAGCTGCATATAGTTCTCGTTTAACGGTATTAAAAGATAAATCTCCACAAGTAAGAATTGGTGTATTAATTAAAAAGTTTCGTCTTAAAAGAACGCGAATTCTAGCTTCTAACTCTTTAAAGTGAAACGGTTTGACAATATAATCACTTGCTCCTAAGTCTAACCCTTTAATTTTAATATCAACACTTGAATTAGCTGTCAAAATCAAGACTTTAGCATTATTATCTTTCTCCATAATCGTTTGTAATACGTCAAATCCAGATATTTTGGGTAAATTCAAATCTAAAATGATCACGTCATAACTTTCCGTATCAAATAATTCTAGACCTTTCTCACCAGAGTCAGCTAAATCGACATAATAACCACCTAATTCTAACCCTTTACCAATTGATTGTAATAACTCTAATTCATCTTCTATTACTAATATCCTCATCATCTACACCTCTTTTAAAACTATTTCAAATGTACTTCCAGACTCTTGACTTTTTATTTGTATATCACCTCGATGATGCTCAATTACTTTTTTTGAAAAAGCTAAGCCGATTCCATACCCTTTATTCGTTTGTGTTAATTTATTTTCACCTCGATAAAAAGCTTGGAAAATTTTAGCACAATCTTCCTTTTTAATCCCACAACCAGTATCGCTAATCATTATTTTTATAGAACCCTTTTGTTTTGTTAAATAAATGTGTACGACTCCTCCTTCATAACTGTATTTAATACCATTTTCAACAATATTAAATAAAGCTTGATACAATAGAGTATGGTCACCAATCACTTCAAAATGTTGCTCCAATTGATGATCATCAGCAATATTTAATTGAAGAGTAATATTTTTTGAATGTGCTTTTTGTTCTAAATCTTCTATTATCTCTTCTAATAAAAGATCGATTGGGATTAATTCTTTTAATGTTGATTGTTGAATTTCTGATAATTCTAATATTTTATTAACTAATTGGTTTAATTTATTGATTTGTTGTTCAATTGGGATAATTAATTTATCACATTCTTTCAAATTTTGTTCTTTTTGATAAATATCCATTTTTGTTTGTATTACTGCTAATGGCGTACGCAATTCATGTGCAATATAAGCAGAAAATTGTTTTTGTACATCAAAAGCCTCTTTGATTTTAGCCATCATTGAATTAAAAGAACAAATTAAACTATCAAATTCTTTTACATTGGAATTTATTTCAATTTGTTGGACTAAATTTTCTTGATCAACTCTTTCCATATGATGTGATAATTCTTGTAATGGATTTAATAGTTTTCCTAATATAAAATATGTTTTAATCGTACCAGTTACTGTTGTGATAAGCATGATGATAATTCCTAAATAAAATAAACGACTCTCAAAACCATCAATATTATAATAATTAACTACTTCACCATTAATCCTTATATCAAAACCAAATAATGAAACATAAAAATTATAATATAGTAATGCCAGTAATAATAAATTACTAGTTACTAATAACACTGCTGCATAAACTGTTAATTGTATCCTTAATCCATATTTTTTTAACATCGAACATCCCTCGCTTTTTCTCTTACATTAACTATATTATATCTTTTTTTGATAAAAATGTTATAAAAATAGCTTATTGATAAGATTTAGCATCTGTTCTATCAAAATATAAAGTCATTGGATCTAATGTTTGTCCTTGCATTAATTCATCAATTGTCACAAATTCATACCCTTCTTTGCTTAAAAATTCTAGCATATTATTTAACGAATTAATTGTCGTTTGATGAACATCATGCATTAAGACTATCGCACCACTATATGCTTGTTTTTTAATTATTTCATTAATTTTAATAGGATCATGACTCTGCCAATCCAATGTATCAATCGACCAATTAATTGCTGGAATCTTAGCAATAGATGCTACTTGATGATTATATGAACCGTACGGAGGTCTTAACACATGAGGTTCCACGCCTCCACTAGCTGCTTTAATAATTGCTTGTGTATCGTAAATTTGTTTATATAATTCATCATCTGTAATCTTAGTTAATTCTGGATGTGAGTAGGAATGGTTTCCTAATTGATGACCTTCTTCTACCATGCGTTTTAAAAGTTCCTCATTTCCAGCTACATTTTTCCCTAAAATAAAGAAAGTAGCTTTAGCATGGAATTTTTTTAAGATGTCTAAAGCCTGTGGAGTTGTTTTTGCATTTGGACCATCATCAAAAGTTAGTGCAATCATTTTACGATTTTTTTGTTTTACTAATTTATCTTGATAATTTGTATAGCTTGTTAAAAAAACTCCTTGTGCAAATTTAGGATTGATTAAAGGCATTAAATTATCTAATGGTATTGGAATAGTAAGAGTTTCCTTCTTATCATCTATCATATGAATCTCTATTTTATCTGTTGTTATATGATAATCCAAATCATTAATATTAGTTGCTGTTAAAAATTCTACCAGCTTATCTTTTTGTTCCTGATTATCTATTGTTTGTTCAACTTCATTTATCATTAACTTTTTAACTGCTTCTTCATTAGGAAAAATATCTTTTAATGTAAGGATTTTTTGTTCTTGATGATTAACATAAAATTGGTTTATTGTTTGGCTATCTTTTTTTGTATATTCTTTATCAACAAAGCTATAATAATCAGCCATTACTTCTACAGCATCAATTTGCTCATCTACTTGATTTTTTTTGGCTTTTAGAATAACTACTGCATCTTTTGTATTGTTTAATTGTTGTTTTACTATTTCTTCATTAGTTACGATTTTTTTAGTAATCACATTATCTGGTGAATCTGGAAGAAAGACAATTACCTTGTTTGTGCCAATAGTTGATTCTTGCTTTTGACTATTTGGGAAGGATAATTTCACATCATTTTCTTCATTTGTTACCAGTTCATTCAATTTAATTTGTTGATTTTTTCTATCAATATTATTTTTAACGATTACACTAGCAGCTATTAAAGTCATACATAATAAGATGCTAGCAACTAGATAGACTAATCTTTTTTGAGATTTATTTTTTCTCATCACTACACCACTTCCTATAAATGTTTCAATTTCATTTCAATAATTACAGTATATTACAAATGATGTTAAATTGGTGTTAAGGAAGTCTATTCCAAATGACCTAATCAACTATATACAAAACTAAAATCTGAAATTTTCTTAACAGTTAGCAAACTCAATCAATATATCAAAAAACTATTTTAGCTTAATGTTAATTTAATGCTTAAAGTGATAAAATACTATTAAATTAAAATTTATTTCATAAAAAGAGGAGGAATTATATTGAAAAAGTTCATTAATTCAGAAAAATTATATGATAATCTTATATGGATTTTACTAGTCAGTTTTTTAGTAATGATTGCAGGTGATGTCATTGGACTTTTTATTATCCCTAAAGTAGCTGAAAGTAATCAATTTTTGTACACTTTCATAGCATACTTTAGTTTTATTACAATGTGGATATCAGTTATATTGGCAGTTACTGTTTTCAAAAAGAATCACTACATTAAAGAGTCTATTCTTATGAATAAAGAAGGAAATACTGTTAAATTTTTATTAATGGGATTCATTATTGGGTTTTTATTAAATATTTTTAGTGCCTTTGTAGCCTATACTCATGGAGACATAGCACTAAAATTTACCCATTTTGAAATTTTACCGGTTTTAGTTTTATTCTTTGCAGTATTTATTCAATCATCAGCAGAAGAAGTTCTTTGTAGAGGTTTTATGTATCAGCGATTATTGCATGCAAATTTCAAACCATTGTACGCTGTCGTCATCAATGCCGCTTTTTTTGGTGTCCTTCATTTATCTAATGATGGTATTTCATTTTTAGCATTTTATGATCTATTTATTACAGGTGTATTCTTTTCATTGATTGTTTTTTATTTTGATAGTTTATGGATGGCGATGGCAATTCATACAACATGGAATTTCACTCAAAGTATTTTACTAGGATTACCAAATAGTGGAACTAGCTTCCCATATACTGTTTTTTCATTAGATACTAATTCAGTTCATAATAGCTTTGCTTATAATGTAGAATTTGGTTTAGAAGGAACTATTTTATCTTCGATTGTTATGACTTTCTGTTGTATTCTATTATATGTGCTAAAAAATAATCAGAAAAAGATTTATTAATAGATTAACAAACCATAGTGATATAAATAAAAGCACTTGATAATAATTGATATCAAGTGCTTTTTTACTATTCTTTTTTAATTTAATAAACTACACAAAAAGCTCAAATTTAGGAGTGGTGTTAATAATTCTTTTAAAAATTTCGCTTCTATTTTATAAACAAGGGATGATAAATAAAATTATTAACCTTATAAATTATAGAACCATAAATTATGAGTTTATAAAAGTACTTCTACTGTTTTTTACGTCTAAATATTGTAACTATACCTAATCCGATAAATAAACTTGCAATTTCTGAAAAAATAGTTACTTTGGTTGTACCCGTTTTTGGTAACAGTGATTTTACTAGTGTTTTTACTTCTTTATAAACGTATGTGACTTCTGTTGTTCCTTCAACTATTGTTCCTTTTTCAGTACCTTTTGTTTTCTCTGGCACTAATTCATATGTTTTACCATCTTTTGTGATAGTTGTTAGTTTGTTGTCGGTTGTGTCATAATCTGTTCCTGTTGATGTTTCTGGTGTATCTGTTACTGGTGTTTTAATAACATTGCCGTCTTCATCTACATAATGAACGATTACTTTTCCTGTTTTCTCTTCTGGTACTACTGGTGTTTTTACTTCTTTATAAACATATGTTACTTCGGTTGTGCCTTCAACAACTTTACCTTGTTCAGTACCTTTTGTTTTCTCTGGTACTAACTCATAAGTTTTACCATCTTTTATGATAGTTTTTGGTTTGTTGTCGGTTGTATCGTAATCTGTTCCTGTTGATGATAGTTCTGTATCTGTTACGTCAACTTTAATTGTGTTGCCTTCTTCATCTACATAATGAACAACTACATCACCTAATACTTCTTTATATTGGTATTTAATAACTTGTTCTTCTTTGGCAACTGTACCAGTTGTTGCTGCTGAACCGTCTTTCAGTGTTGGTTCACCTTCTGCTTCAACTAAAACATATGTTTTACCATCTGCATCTGTTAATTTAGCTGGCGCTTGATCTTCATACGCTTCGCCTGCTGGTGTTCCTTCTGGTTTTACAACTTTAATTGTTTCACCATTTTCTCCTGGTAATTTTGTATCAGTTCCTTCGATATAGTATTCAGCGGTTATACTGCCGACTACTTCTTTATAAACGTATGTGACTTCTGTTGTTCCTTCAACTACTTTTCCTTGTTCAGTACCTTTTGTTTTCTCTGGCACTAATTCATAAGTTTTACCATCTTTTGTGATAGTTTTTGGTTTGTTGTCAGTTGTGTCGTAATCTGTTCCTGTTGATGTTTCTGGTGTGTCTGTTACTGGTGTTTTAATAACATTTCCTTCTTCATCCACATAGTTTACGACTACATCACCTAATACTTCTTTATATTGGTATTTAATAACTTGTTCTTCTTTGGCAACTGTACCAGTTGTTGCTGCTGAACCGTCTTTCAATGTTGGCTTGCCTTCTGCTTCAACTAAAACATATGTTTTACCATCTGCATCTGTTAATTTAGCTGGCGCTTGATCTTCATACGCTTCGCCTGCTGGTGTTCCTTCTGGTTTTACAACTTTAATTGTTTCACCATTTTCTCCTGGTAATTTTGTATCTGTTCCTTCGATATAGTATTCAGCTGTTACACTGCCAGATGCTTCAACATATACTCCAACACGCTGTGGTTCTGTTGGTAATAATCCATTTATAGTTACAGCAAATGAATTCCATGCTGCTCGATCCTTACCTTCTGTATTTACATCTAATAATTCTTCAGATAATTCTTCGGGTGCTTTCATTTTAAATTCTAATGTAATATCTTGTCCTGGAATCATCACTGTTCCTGGTTTTAATTCAATTTTGAAGCTATGAATACTTGACCAATCTGTTACTTCAGCTTTTGTTTTCCATGCTGGATCAGTAGTTGATGCATTAGCAATCTCATCTACCCCTGTTGGATAGTCTACTTTAGTTAAAACTGTTTCACGACTTGGATTTGTTTCTGTACTGTAGAAGATTTCAACTTTATCCGCCCATTTTTCTGGTACTATAATAGCTCCTTGTAATGTTGGAGTAAAGTGACTTCCACGAGCGACATTATCTAAAACAGTCTTGTCATCAACTGACGGTAAAATATCAATAAAACCTAATTTAGTAATATCATTACCTGTTGTATTAGTTAAAGTAATTTGATAATTAATATCGCCACCTAGTGAGGTTTTAGCTAAGTGACTGTATCCTTTATCTAATTCTCCTTTTACCAATTTAATGGTTTGTAAGTCTTTTTTAGATACTAAAACATAATCTTTTTCATTTGTAATATTTGAACCTGTACCATATTGTTCTGTTCCAGATTCCATTCTTGCCTGTAGCTGTAGATTGACTGCTGCACTGTTCGATATTGCTACGGGAATTTCAAATTCTAAATCTTTTTGTGGATTTAAACTTTTTTGATTCCATATAACTTCAATTACTTGTTGGCCATTATCATTAAAACTTGTAGAATAGCGGCCATTTTTTTGAGGAGTTGTACTACTTCCGAAATGATTAATTAAATTAAAAATTCCTGCTTCATTTTCTTTTATAGTTACACCTTTTGGTAAAGTAATATAACCTTTAATATTTTCAGGTATTTTTCCAGTAGAACTTGTAGTATTTTTAATAGTCAATTTAACTTTATTATCTCCTACTTTAACACGGTTCCCATCTACATGGGTGAACTGTGTTTGAACATCTACAATTGGGGCATATGCTTCTTTTTGTACAATAGTTGCTTGTCTTGGACCAATTAAAGAGCTAGTTCCTAAAGCCGGATTAGCTTTACGAATAACTTTTGTGCCATCATGTAAGACTAAATGATATTCTGTTTCAACTTGTCCAGTTCCTGTTGATCCAGGTACAATAGTGTATCGTGACTGTAGATTTAAACCTACTCTACCATCAATAACACCATTAGGTTCTAATGGTTCAACAACTATTTTATAAGTTTTAATATGATTATCTTCCGTTAAGCCTAAATCCCCAACTTCTAATAACCAGTATTTTTCATCTGGAGCGTAATCCCTCCAAAATGGTATATCAGATAATATTTTTTCACGAGTAGAATTATCATCAAGTGTGGCAACAAATGTTACTTTTACCTTTGTTTTTAAGGCTGCTTCATCTATATTAATATGATATCTCTCAAATGGATTACGAATAAAAGCATATTCAAAATTGAATTTTGAATCCACATTTTGAATTAATTCTAACTTTTTATATCCATTACGAAGAATATCATCAATATTATATCTTTTATTACTTGGTGTGATTTCTAGAACTTCATCATTTCCTGATGTATACATTGAATAGCCTATTTGCCATTTTCTTCCTGGTACAATATGATATTGCGTATCAAAAGCTAGCATCGCCATATCATCTACTTGTGGATTTGGATTTGGAATCTGTTCAGAAGCATAATCTCCTTTGCCGTCTTTTGGTCCTCTATTAGCCGGATATAAATAATTCCCATATGTAGGTTTGACTGGATTACCATTTATTACTACTGGAACCATTGCTTTATTAGAAGTTACATCTACTGTTAGATTATCTTCATTTTCCACACTAGCTGTTACGGTATTTTCATAATCTGTATTTTGACTCAACCACTCTGGTACTTTTGTATAGAATTGAATTTCTTTATAGAATAAATTATTATCATCATCGTTATCATCATTAACCGGAATTGTAAAATCTAATGTGGTAGCATTATTACTTTTGGATTCTTTAACCGTAATATCTGATTGCTCTTGATTTACTAAACCTTTATATTCTAAATATTGAGGCAACACATCTCTTACCGTAACATTGCCTTTAATATTTCGTTGGCCTACCTGTTTTTTAGGGACAGCTACTTTTATCGTCCAAATAACATTTTCTCCTGGCATAGCTGATACAGCATTTTCTTTATTTTGAATACCTACAAATGCTTTACTTGCAGTAATTTCTGTTTGACTGTTAATAGTTACATTTGCATTTGTATTTGTTTCAAATTTACCTGCAGCAAACTTAGCTGATAAAGCCATTTGAGTATTATTCGGTGTAATTCCGTTTTTGGTATTTAATTTTAAAAAGACTCTTGAACTTGTTCCAGCTTGCAAGCTAGAAAATTCATATATTAATTGATGTTGATTCGCATCATAAGTCGGAACTGTTTTCACTAAATTACCATCTTTATCAAAGCTAGTAATTGCTACATTCTCAAAATCACTTGGCATTTCATAAAATGTTGTATCTTTTGGTAATTGAATAACTACTTCACGTTTTTCGGCTGTATTCAGTTGTTCATTTACCTCTTCCATCGCTCCAGATACTTTAAAATCCATCTGATAAACAGCACTCTCACCCGCTTGAATTTCTGGTGCTAAACTATTCAACGATAATTGAATGTTTGGATTTGCTGTATCGGCATAAACAAATGGTGCATTTGGCGCTATAGCATTAAAGGTTAACATCATTACTAAGAATTGATTCCCTTTTTTATTATTTTTTAACATAAAAATCTCCTTTCAATTTTAAGAATTAGATTTACTGTCAAATAGTAGATACACTAACAATTTTTTTGAAATTAAAAACAATGACATTATAGAATATATTTTAGAAATTCACTTTCCATATATATTACAATTAGTTATAATCCAAAATCAGTACACATCTTATCCTTTTACATATATTTTTTAGTCTATCATTTTAAAATAAAATCCATGTTAAATTTTTATTTTTTTATGCTATAACAGTCTTTTTACTAGACTACAAGCATATATCGCCTTATTCTTATTATCAAAATAACCAAAATAAACTAACTACTTACTCTTTTTTAATAAACTTATTGCTACAAAAACCATTGCTGATCCTAATACCCAATAAATATATTCTCCTAAAAATTTTCCAGTATTCGGTAATTCGTAGTCTAATTTTTTTATGTTTGTGATAATGAAATTCCCATTTTCATTGCTGATATTAACCTCATAACCTTCCGGAATATTTTGTTCTACAACACGATATTCTCCAGCTGGTACATTATTCCATATATAATGCCAATCATTTTCTGAATGTAAAATAACTGGATTTTCAATATTTTCTTGATAAATATTTTTTGTTTGGCTAACCCATTGCTGGTCCTTTTTTATCTGTAAATCAACTTGGATTTCATTCGGGCGGTTAATATCATCATCAATCCATCTTTTCACAACCTCTATTGTAGTTTTATCCAATTGATTTGTATCAACTTGAATTACTGGTTTATCATATTGATGGGTCTTAGAAGTTGCGTTATGCTTATAAGAAACAGTTGCCATATCATTAGAATAGAAACCTTCCTTATCTGAACTTGTCTTATTGGTTCCATAGTCAGTCATTAAGTCACCTTTACTATCTCCATAGCCATTCGTTTCATATTCTTTATAAGCGTATGGAGTAGTTTTAATATTAAAAGATACACTATATTCTGCTTCATTTTCCATTCTCATCATTGGTGAAAATGTAACAATGATTTCCTTTCCATTCGTTTCTACACTTTGTACAATGTCATTACCATTATCATCTTGAATTGATTGTTCATTCTCATATAATATAGTTTCTATTCCATTAATTTTTTTTGTGATTTTAATATCTTTTTGCTCATGAAAATCAACATATTCACTTAATTGATCCGTAATAACAAGATGCGTATAATCATCAGCTTTAATAATTGAATCAAATGTGTCATATATATTTTTTCTATCGCCAACAGAAAAGTATCGTCCACTTCCTTTATAAGCATAATATTCTAGTACTTCAGAATTAATACTATAGATGCTTTTTGATTCATCGACATCTTTCAATATCCCTATTGTATATGTTGTTACATTCGGATTATTGGCTAAAAAATCATTAAAAGCCCATTCAGATGCCAATATACAAAATGGATAATTAGTTTTATCGTCAATACCTGTTCCCCATCTTTTTAAGTAATTATCTTTAAAGTTATACCCATATCCATATCCACTATTTTTAATTGTTGTTATATGCTCTTTGTCATATTGATCAATAATAAAGAAGGTTGGTATTCCATCTCCTAAAAAAATCATTATCTTTTTATGATGATTATTTTTTTGATTAAACATTTCATTAGCTAATTTTAATCCTGCTTCATAATTTGTTCCTTGATGATATTTTGCCTTTACATCTACTGTCATGGGTAACTGTTGCGTCCATGGTACAATGATATTAGCATCTTTATGATATGTATAATCTTGATAATTTGTTAAAAAAGCATCGCCTGCAAATCCTATTACCGCAATGCTATTCTCTTGATGCAAGCTTAGTGCCTGAGCAATAATACCATCACTACCATTTAAAATATCTGATATAGCTCTGTCTCTTGGAATGGTCTTGTTTTGTCCTTCTAATAAAATATCATCACTCGCCATACTATAAGATTGGTCCACTACAAATAAAAAATCAGTTGGCACAGGTTCTTGAATGCGTGCTTTTGCCGTAAGATATAATCTATATAAATCAGTTTTATCAAGTGCTTTATTATCCAAATCAGTATCTGGATTTTCTTCATTATCACGAAATGCGTCAATAGTTTTATGGTATTCAAATTTTTCTTCTACTGCATCTTCCGTTTGTTTCTTTTGATTTGTAATAGTAATTTTATCAATTGGTTCTACTTTTTCATAAAGTACTGCACGATTATTTTCTGGTAAGTTATTACTGTTAGAATCATATCCATAGAAATTCCAACCAAAAGATTCTCCTCCATAATAGTAATCAATACGCTCTGTTTGCCACTTATTATTTATATATTTCCAGCCTTTTAAATAATTATTATCTATTTGAAAACGATATTCATATTGATTATAATTTTCTTCATATACTGGTGATCGATTGACGAATGCCAACTTACCCAAATATTGATTATTACTATCAGTCATACATAATGAATAGTACTGTTTATTTGTATCTGGATATAAGGCAGTCCATTCTGAAGCCTCTTCAATATCTGTTTTTACGCCATTTAAAGCATAAAAATAGTTTCCATTTTTTGTACCTATAACATATCGATGATTTTCTTTAATTTCTGTTACTGGTTGCCATTCATTTTTTCTACTAATTTTAAGTTCTGTATTCTCCCATTTTTTTGATGCTAATTCTTCAATTTGTAGGTTAGAATCATTATATTTTTTTGGAATTTGAATTGTAGATGTCCATGTTGATTCATTTATAGCACCATGAAGCACTTGAATATCTTCCCAATCATGATTTTTTAATACTAAAACAATCCCTTCCATATCTGGCGAACCATTTTGCCATTGTTTTTCAACTGTAATTTTTACAAAATCTTCTGTATTTGAATTAATACTAGAATAATTTACGTAATTGTTTGGTTGTATATTTCTAGATCTTAATCTTGGAATATTATTTTCTCCCTGCTTATCCTTACCTATTTCTCTTTTATGAATTAAATAGATGTCAAATTTATCTAAATCGTTTTTAGTTAATTCGAAGTCCTCTGGTGAAAATACCACTCTATCGTTATCTATTATTTCTTCAAATGTAAATAAAAATCGTTGATCAATTTGTGTTAAATCAATTGTTTCTATTTGATTTTGATGAGTTAATGCTTTTTTATCAGTTATTTGACTATTTTTTTCAATTAAAATAACTTGATTTCCTTTTTCTAACATACTAATCTCTACTTTTTGAAGATCATCTACTAAAGGAGTACCATAAACTTTGCTAAATGGTGCCGTATCTAAATTAAAAATCAGTATAATAAACGTCATGATCATAAGAAACCAATTTATTTCTTTTTTATTACATTTATAAATTGTTTTATTCATATTAACACTTCATCCCTTTCAAATTTTATACGACTATTACCTTAATATTTTTTTCTAGTTTCTAATGAAATAAACATTAATATTAATAATACTCCTCCTATTTGACTAGTATATTCTGTTTGCAGTCCAGTTTTTGGGAGTTGTAATAGTGATTTTCTTACAAACTTAGGATGACAAACAACCTGGTAATTCCAATAAGATTCTTCTTTTTCAGTCGAATAATTATATTGAGGTAATGTGATTAAAAAAGGATCAATAGTATAATTTTTCATATTTTTTACAGTTACTAAATAGATTCCTGGAGTTAAATTTTTATTCAAAAATACATATTTTCCTTTATCATTTACTTCAATTGATGTGCTAATTGGATTAGTTATTTTATTATTTGCTATTTCTAAGGCATAGTCATGCTGTTGTGTAGCTGTTAACTCCTCTAAATTTTTATAAACAGTTTTATATTCATCTATTGCTTCAAAATCAATTTTCTCATTGTCTTTTTTCACCATGTTTGCAATACGATATAATTCGACTTTCCCAACAGATTCTACATCTAAACCGCTCATATCAATCGTTAAATTACTATATTGATTCATTTTTGGTGCTGTATCCGCAAACACCTTAGATGCCATACCATTTATAAATAAGACTATTACACCTAATATGCTAACTATCTTTCTCATCTTAGATTCTCCTTTTTTTAATATTTCGGATAAATAATGCTATAAAGAGTAAAATATTTACAAAAAATATTACACATGCTAAAACCATTTTTTCTATTAAACTTTTTTTAATTTGGTTATTATCTTCTTCAATTTGCTCTTTATCGCAAGTAACTCGATGTCCTCTTACTAATAAACGATGACTATTAACCGCGTATGGAGTACAAGTAACTAACGTGGCTAAATCTTGTCCTTCTTCAATCTGAATATTATTAACCTCATTTGGTAATACTGTTTTCATTTGATCTACTTCATAAGCCAAATAATTACCCAATACATAAAAATAAAATAAATCTCCTTCTTCTAATTGATCCAAATCAGTAAATAACTTTGCATCTGGTAATCCTCGGTGCGCTACATAGACAGAATGAGTACTATTTCCACCTACTGGTAATGACGTACCTTCAATATGCCCACAGCCTTGCTCTAAAGTTTCATCTGTAAATCCATGATAAATAATCATTTTTTGCTTAATCTTAGGAATAATCACAGTCCCCATCACACCATTATTTTTCCCCATATTTAATTGACTTTTATATTTTTGATGCTCTTTTGAGTTTATTATTGCATCTTCTTCATAAATAACTTGATTTTGTTTATGATCTTGGTTATATTTCAATGCTTCTTCGTACATCTCTTCTTTTTGTTGTTCACTTAGTTTTACTAAATTAACCGTATAGATATCGGCATATTGATTGTTTAGATACTCATTCCATAAATTAGTTGCATATGGATAAAGTAATAATCCAAAACCAATCCAGAGTAACATAACAATTGATAAATATGATTCTTGATTTTTTTTATTCTTTTTTTTACTCATTTTTATCTCATCTATACTTTCTCTTTGATTTTTTATGTTTCTCTTTTGAAAATTGCTTACCCATCTTTTTGATGATATAAGCTAATAATAGTCCCATTAATACACTTACAATCCGACTAAGAATTCTTGTCCATTTGGGAGTAATTTTATTAGTTTCTTTTTTAGCAACTTTTTCACTATATTGGACACGATGCCCACGGACTAATAATCTTTTAGTATTAATACCATAAGGAGTACATGTCACTAATGTCGCATAATCTTTTCCAGCTTCAATAGCTAATGATTTTGTATCAGTAGGATCAACTGTTTCAATATGGTCCACTTGATACGCTAAAGTCTCACCAAGCGTTTTAATATAGAAATGGTCCAACTCCTTAATCAAATCTAAATCTGTAAATAATTTAGCAGAAGGTAATCCTCGATGCGCCGACAAAACAGTATGCGTATTCTCACCCCCCACAGGTAAACTACTACCAAAAATGTGTCCACATCCCTTTTCTAGAACTTCTTCTGATGTATAATGATAGATTGGTATTTCCACATTAATTTTAGGAATACTAATACTCCCCATAATGCCACTACCACTAGGATTAAGTGTCGATTCATACGTTTCATCTTTTTGTCCTTCTCGAATCGCGAATACATTCGGTACAATTCCTCCTACTAAACTTTGATTATATTTAGTCGCTTTATTTAAATCTGATTCTTTTTCACCAATAGATAGCTTTGTATATAGTAATGAAGTATTTTGGGCTAATTTACTTTCACGATAGCTATTCCAAGTCTGACTAATTGTAGGATAAAAGAGAATAAATATCCCACCTATTAATAGTATGCTAATTATTAAGGTTTCAAATTCATGTGATTTATTATCTTTCATTTTCAACTCCTGTATACATCAGACAACAAAACCGCTAAGGAGACCTGTCTATCTCCAAAGCGGATTTGATGCTTATTTTAAATTTTAACTTGACTAGGCCTTTAAATTTTTATTTCTCTTTTTCTTTTTCATATATAAATTTCCTGCTAAGGCAATTGCTGCTACACCAAAGATTGTAAAGGCGTATGTTCCCATACCACCAGTAGATGGCAGTTTACTTGTTTTTGTATTTGGAATACTTTCAGAAATAAGTGTTGTACCATGACCTTCTGATGGATTTTCTTTTGTGACCTGAGTAGTAGTTGTTGTTGATCCACCATCTTTTAGATATGCTGGTAAGATACTTTCTGTTGCTTGTTCAAATTCATCCATTGCATAAAATTTTCCAGCTTTAATCCAACCAACTTGTTTTTTATCAGTTGATTCAGATTCTGTTGTAGTATATACGCTTGTATCAACAGTCGTAGTTGCTGTTGTTGTCGCACTAGTCCATGTTGCTTCAACTGAATATATATTAGTATTTAACGTATATCCTTTAGGTGCTTGGATTTCTTTAAGCCAGTATTTACCTTTTGATACTTTATTTGAAACACCATAGCCTTCAGCATTTGTTACAATTTGATCAATTTTATGTTCACACTGTTCATCTGTATAAACTCCAAAGATTGCTCCAGCTAAAGCTTCATTATCTTGACCTTCTCCAATTTTGTGGAAAGCAATTTGATAGGTATATACTATTTTTTCATCAGTAGTTTTTTTATTTCCTTCTGCACCATCTTGCGGTTTATCAGTACTATCATGTGTTGCTCCTTTATTTGGATCATTTGCATAAATAAATTCTACAGTATTTTTATTTCCTGTTGAGCCAACGACTGCATTTTCTGTAATGCGAGCACTATATTCAACTGTAATCTCTTTTACTGAACCATTTTCATTAATTACCTTGTCATAAATAAAATTAAGATTAAATCCATTTCCAACTTTTTTAACTTTTGCAACAGTTTGATTATTAATTTGTATTTCAGTATCTGAATCTGCAACAGCAACCGTTACTTTTTCTTCTCCTACTGTTACTTTAAGACTTGGCAGAAACTCTAGTCCTGAATCCATTGTATCTGAAATAAAAAATGTTTTATTAATAGCATTTTTAGGGTAACTAGGAATTGTTGGAGTTACTTTATAATCAACAATATCACCTACTCCTACCGTATTTTTTTCACCATCTAGAACAGTACCATCTGTAATTTGTTTTACAACACCTGGTTTTTTTGCTTTTGCAACACCTCTGTCACCATATAGATAATTGGATTGTGCATCCAATTCTTTTACTGTTAATTTATTATTTTCATCATAGCCAACTGCTAAATACATTGGGTTATATACATAATCTTCTGATGTAATGATAGCAATATATGCCCCCGCAGCTAAACCTGCTTTTGAAAATTCTTGATTCGAAACCGTTTCGCTAGTTGAAATTTCTTTCAATTCAGTCAAATGCTGTGCTGCTTTATTAATTTGATTTGTTGTTGGTTCTTCAATATTAATTTGCTTTAAATCTTCATCATGAATTGTATCTACTAATGAATATCTTAAAAGCCCGCCATTATTTCCATATTCTGCCTTAACAATTTGGTATAATGATACCTTTGCATTTTCACCATTGATATTTGTAATATGAATTTCTCCAGTATCTGTACTTTGAGGAATTATTCCTCCTACTGCTAATGCTAAATTCGGAAAACATATTCCTACCATTACCGCTAGCATAAGTATTACATTAACTAGTTTTCTTACCATCTTCTTTTTTACCATCGAGATTTAACCCCTTTCAATTTATTATTTTTTTTGAGATAGAGAATAAATGTAAACCGCTTTATTCCATCTAATCTGTATAGATAATCTATCATTTTATTGTTAAATAGTTGTTAATTTTTATATTTTATTCATATTTTTACCAAATTAAAGATTTATAACAGACAATAGCTTTTGCTTGTTGAACTACGATAACAATTTTAAGATGAAGATAATCAATAATAATATTTTTATATGTCGGATTATTAGTTATTAAAATAAAAAAACGTAGAACTAGTTCCCAAACTAATCCTACGTTCTCTATAATTTTATAAATTATTTCTTAACTAAATAGTATCCTTCTCCTACTTTATTCTGTATCGGATTGTAACCTAACAATAATTTTATTTTCTTTCTTAAGGTGGTAATATGTACTCGTACTGAATTACCAAAATAATCGGCATATGAATTCCAAGCATGAATCAATAACTCATCTACTTTTACTATTCTATCCTGATTTAATAATAAATACTCAATAATAGCTGTTTCTTTTTTAGTTAAAATTACAAGTTCTTTTTTTACATATAATTCTCTTTTTACCGTATTAAACATTAAATCTCCAAATACTAGCATAGGTTGAGTTACAATAACATTTCTTCGAAGTAATGCTCGTATTCTTGCTTCTAATTCTTTAAAACAAAATGGTTTTACTACACAATCACTTGCCCCTAAATCTAAACATTTTACTTTTAATTCAGTTGCTTCATTTTTAATAATTACTAATACTTTTGCATTTTTATCTTTTGATATAATTTTATTTAGGATATCAAATCCAGATATTATTGGTAAATCTAAATCTAAAATAATTAAATCATATACTTCTGTACTGATTAAATTAATAGCTTTCTTACCATCAGTAACATATTCTACATAATGTCCATTATTTTTTATTCCTTTAATTATTGTTTGTAGTAAATCCAAGTCGTTTTCAATGACCAATAACCTCATTTTACAAGTCTCCTTTTATTTTCTTAAATTTACTTTAATTAATTCTATTCATCCTCCAATCAAAATCACCCAATCATTTTTTCATCCCATGTTAATTAAAAGATATCATATCAATGTTAAATTCGTATTAAATTAGTACAAAAAATACAAATTTCATTTTAATAATTCATTGATATTTCTCATTAATTATACATGTTGGATACATAGTTTTCAAAAAATGTTATCATTTTGTACTTTTTGGTCAAAAATAATAAAGATTTATTAATTTAAAAAAAATCCTCTTAAAGCTAGCACCATGCTAACTTTAAGAGGATTTTTCAATAGTATTTATTATTTAACAATGACGGCTGTACCACTAGCGGTTACTAAAAGCATTGTACCATCTGCACCTAATACTTCATAATCGAACTTCATGCCGACTACTGCATTAGCGCCGGCTTCAACAGCGCGTTGTTCTAATTCACGTAAAACATCTTTTCTGGCTTTGATTAATTCTTCTTCATATCCTTGTGAACGTCCGCCAAAAACATTGCGGAAACTTGCGCCAATATCTTTTAATATATTAATCCCTGAGACAACTTCTCCAAAGACAATTCCTTTATACTCAAGAATTTGTTTACCTTCAATGGAAGGCGTTGTTGTAATAATCATCTAACCCACTCCTTTTATTGATTGGTATTTATTACGTTAATTATACCACAAACGGAAGGGTTTGCATTAGTTATTTTCTAAGTAATCTAGGGCATCTTGGAAGGTTTTAACCGGTACAATCATCATCTCGGTTCCTAATTGTTCGGCGGTCGCTTTAGCAACTTGGTAATTTGACTTAAAATCTTCACCATCATATTTTGTTTTTTCGTTATCTGGAGCGAAGAATATTTCCGCTCCTGCTTTATCAGCGGCCACAACTTTTTTATCGATACCACCGATTGGGCCGACTGCTCCTGACTTTTCAATTGTACCAGTTCCGGCAATATTGCGTCCTTTAGCTACATCTATTGGCGAGATACTATCATACAAATACAAGCTGAACATCAAACCAGCTGATGGACCAGTAATACCATTTGCATCAAATTCAACTTTTGGTGTTGACTCTATTTCGATTTCCGGGAGGAGTGTTACACCTAATATTTTTTCACCGCTAGCTTCATTTGTCATTAGTGTCCCACTGAAGCTTAATTCTTCTTCATGACGTTTGACGGTAACCGTAACGGCTTCATCTTCTGGTACTTGTTGCACGATATCTAATAATTCTTCTGTCGATGTGACTTTAGTATCGTTAATGGCCACGATCTGATCTTCTGGTTGGATTTGTTGGTAAAAGTTAGATTCTTCTACAACGCTTAAAACATAGATTGCCAACGTTTTTTCGTTGTAAGGATAGTCAGCTGCTTGAAAGGCTACTTCAATCGCTGCATTTTTCGCATTATTCATATAAGCTGTTTGAATTAAATTATATTGTTCTTTAGAGTAGTCTTGATACATTTGACTCTTTGGTACTAATTCTCGGTGTGGTGATAAGGCGAACAAAGCTGAACCTAAAAAGGCATCTTGGTGTAAGACGGTCGTATAGCGATAGCTTCCATCGACTGTATCATTTAATGTTTGGTCTTCAATCGTCATTAATTCACTCACATTATCCGCTGATCCCGGACTTACTAAGATATACGGCAAAGGAATTCCTGAGATTGCTATGGCGATTAAGATAGTTATTACGATTATTTTTAGTTTTTTATGCGGCATAATTGACTCACCTCATTTATAGTTGGAATTTGGCTTTTATGGCTTGTTCAACAAGTTCCGGTACAAATTGCGTTATCACACCACCAAATTGGGCAATTTCTTTAATCATACTAGAACTAACAAAGCGGTATTGTTCATTTGCTAGGAAGATAATGGTTTCAATTTTATCGTTTTGCGTCTTATTTAACGTGGCGATATTTGATTCATATTCAAAATCTACCGTATTGCGGATACCACGAACTAAGACGGTAGCGCCTAATTGTTCTGCTAAATCAACCGTCAATCCACCTGTATGTTCAATCACACAAACATTATCTAAATGAGCTAGGCAATCTTTCGCTAGTTGCATACGTTCTTGTTGGTTAAACAAATTATTCTTTGTTGTATTATAAGAAATCGCAATAATCACTTCATCAAATAATGTCGCAGTTCTTTCAATAATATCAATATGACCATTTGTAATTGGGTCAAAACTGCCAGCATATAAAGCTACTTGCTTCATCATTCTCTACTCCTTTTCGTATACGTGAATGGCTGTAATGCCGTATTCGACGCGTCGTTGTAAGATAAATTCACCAATTTCTGATGGTAGTTCCATTTCTTTATCAACTTCAGCTACGATAATACAATCTTCAGCTAATAAGTTCAGTGATAGTAACTTTTCAATGTCTTTTGAAATCTCTTGTAAACGATATGGTGGATCTAAAAAGACTAATGAGATCGGTTCAAAATCTTTCATGGTACTTAATCGTGCTAGATTGGCTTTAACATTCCCAGGTATCACTGTAAAGCGCTCTTCTTCTTTTGTGATGTCAATATTTTGTTTAATTGTTTGTAGTGCTTGGCGATTTTTTTCGCATAGAAAGGCATGGTCCATTCCACGTGATACGGCTTCAATCGCAATACCACCTGATCCTGCATACATATCAAGCATCACTCCACCATCAAAATAAGGTCCAATGATATTAAATAATGATTCCTTAATTTTATCGGTTGTAGGTCTTGTATTATTCCCTGGTACTGCTCTTAGATTTCTTCCTCTGTATTCTCCTGATACTACTCGCATATTATTCCCCTTACTGAACGAACTGACTTTAAAAAGCTGGCGTTCTTTTGATTTATTCTTTTCAACAAAATAAGGCCGGACGAATCCAGCCTCATTGTTAGTCTTGCTCTTTGGTTACTTCTTGTGTTGCTTGTTCATTATTTGAGGCTATTAGTTGTTTTTGTTTACTTTTTTCTAAAGCATATTCTTCACGTAATTCTGGTAAAATTTTTGTGAAATCCATGCGTACACTTGGACGTTGTGATAATTCTACTGAACGCACAAAATGTAAACGATCTAGCTTTGCCATAATATCTTCAGCATCGGCTTTATCGACATATAAGTAAACATACTTCATCTTTTTAGATACATACGTTACATTACCAAATTTGCGTAATTGCTTTAATTGTTTTAACGTATATAGCCAAATAATGATTGCTTGTCTTTCTGTTTGCTCCATATTGTTAACTCCTATGTGATGGGCATTCGCAACCTGTATGTAATAATGGATTGCCCATGTCTACTTTTATTGATTCTGATACTTCATTAGCAACCTTTGTAGCTACTAAATCAAGTAATGTTTGTAAATTAGTTTCAGCTACATGAAATTCATAAACCGTCTTTTGAACATCAATACGGCGCTTTTCTCGTACTAATTTTAACTTTTCTTTATGATAAAAATCAGATGTCTTATCATATTGTCCTAATCGTAACACATAATCACGCATATCAACAAATCTAGCAATATCTGATTGTAAACGTTGATCGGAATCATACTGCTGTTTAGCTTCTTCATATGCATCATAATAATGACTATTTCTGATTGTAGTAGCTAAACGATGTGTTTGCTCACTTATTGCTAATTCTTGTTGAAAATCCATCCTAAATCTCTCCTAAAAAACTATATACTATCCTTCGCTTATTTCTATTAACAAATCTTTACTTTGAATTTGGTCGCCTTCTTCCACTAAGATATGCGATACAATACCTGAGATTGGCGCATTGATGGTTGTTTCCATCTTCATGGCTTCAGTAACAATAATTGCTTGGCCTTTTTCAACTTTTTCGCCAACTTTAACAGCCAATTGTAAGACTGAACCTGGCATTGTTGCGCCAACATGTCCTGCATTACTTGGGTCGGCTTTTTTATGTTCGACGGTATTAACTTTTACGCTGCGGTCTTTGACAACGATTTCTCGTCCTTGGCCATTAAAGCGGTAGAACATAATGCGATTACCTTCTGAATCTGGTTCACCAATTTGAACTAGGCGAATTGCAATTGATTTTCCTGGTGCATAGACGATTTCAATCTTTTCGCCAGTCTCCATACCATGGAAGAAGGTTGGTGTATCTAATTGAGTAACCACACCAAATTCTTTATATTTTTCTAAATATTCGGTAAACACTTTTGGATATAAGATATAACTTAAAACATCTTTATCACTAGCTTTATGCCCCATCATCTCTTCTAATTCAGCTCTTACTTCATCAAAGTTAACTGGTGCAGCATGTAAGCCTGGGCGATCAGTAATAAACTCTTCACCTTTTAAGACTAGTTGTTGTAATTCTTTTGGGAATCCGCCAACTGGTTGTCCTAAATCACCTTTGAAGAACTTAATAACTGATTGTGGGAAGTCTAAGTCTTTTCCTTTTTCAAATAAAGATTTTTCATCTAACCCATTTTGTAACATAAATAATGTCATATCACCAACTACTTTTGATGATGGTGTTACTTTAATAATATCACCGAATAAATTATTAACGGTATGATACATTACTTCAACATCTTCAAATGAATCACCTAACCCAACTGCTTTAGCTTGTTGTTGTAAGTTCGTATATTGTCCACCAGGCATTTCATGTTGATATACAGCTGTTGATGGAGATTTTTGGCCTTTATCGAACATATCATATTGTTTGCGGACATCTGCCCAATAATGATTCACTTTACGTACACGGTCGATAGTTAAGGATGGTTGGCGTTCTAAACCACTTGTCGCATAATAGAATGATTCCATGCTAGGTTGTGATGTACCACCTGCCATTGAGCTAATAGCGCAATCGACAATATCAACACCAGCATCCATGGCACGTTTGTAAGTCATTAAGCCATTACCACTTGTATCATGCGTATGTAAGTGAATTGGTAAGTCCACTGCTTCTTTTAATGTAGAAATTAATTGATAAGCGGCTTCTGGTTTTAAAAGGCCTGCCATATCTTTCACGCCAATGATTGTTGCACCGGCTTTTTCTAAGTCTTGCGCTAAGGTTTTATAGTAATTTAAGCTATATTTTTGACGCATTGGATCTAGAATATCACCCGTATAACAAATCGCTGCTTCTGCAATTTTACCTGCTTCACGAACTGCATCAATACTTAATTCCATTTGTGGTAACCAGTTCAAACTATCAAAAATACGGAACACATCCACACCTGTCTTAGCTGATTCTTTAATAAATTCACGAATCACATTATCTGGATAGTTTTGGTAGCCGACTGCATTTGAGCCACGTAATAACATCTGTAGTAAAGTATTTGGCATTGCTTTGCGCATTTCTTCCAAGCGTTCCCATGGGTCTTCAGTTAAAAAGCGATAAGCTGTATCAAATGTTGCCCCACCCCAGACTTCTGCTGAAAATAATTCAGGTAATGCTTGTTCATATAGTTTTGCTCCTGTAATTAAATCATTAGATCGCATACGAGTTGCAAATAAACTTTGATGGGCATCACGAAAAGTTGTATCTGTTAGCAATACTTTTTCTTGTGATTTTACCCAATCATTAACACCCAATGCACCTTTTGTATCTAGAATGTTTTTAGCAGTGGTTGGTATTTGTATTTTTTCTTTAAAGCTTGGTACTTCAATTGTTTGGTATTTGTGCTTTTCGTTTGTATCAATTCCTGGGAAACCATTAATCGTAATCTCAGAAATGTAACGCATTAATTTATTACCTCTATTTTTTTCTTGTGGGAATTCAAATAACTCCGGACTATTATCAATAAAGGTTGTTTTTGCTTCACCCGTTAAGAATAATGGATGATTTACCACATTCTTCATAAATGGAATATTCGTTTTAACACCACGAATACGGAACTCACGTAAAGCACGTTGCATCACCACCACTGCTTGTTCAAAGTCACGTCCATAAGTACAAACCTTAACTAATAATGAGTCAAAGTGTGGCGTTACAACATTACCTTGGAAAGCATTCCCAGCATCCAAACGAATCCCAAATCCACCTGGTGAGCGGTAGGTATTAATCTTTCCTGTATCTGGCAAGAAGTTATTTAATGGGTCTTCTGTCGTAATACGGCATTGAATGGCTGCCCCACTATACGTTAAATCAACTTGTTTTGGAATATTAATATCTTTGTGTAAATCCATTCCTTGTGCGATTTGTAATTGAGCTTGCACAATATCAATACCTGTAATTAATTCACTAATGGTATGTTCAACTTGTATACGAGGGTTGACCTCAATAAAATAAAATTTATCTTTATCTAATAAAAATTCTACTGTACCGGCATTAACATAACCAATCTCTTGCATAAAGTCACGGGCTGCCAAACAAATTTTTTGACGCATGTCTTCCGATAATGAAACGCATGGTGCCACTTCAATAACTTTCTGGTGACGTCTTTGTACTGAACAATCACGCTCAAATAAATGGACGACATTCCCATGTGTATCACCCAAGATTTGCACTTCAATATGTTGCGGGTCTTCAATATACTTCTCGACATAACATTCTCCCGCACCAAAAGCTTTAATGGCTTCACCGGATGCACGTTTGTAACTTTCTTCTACTTCATCTTTAGAGCGAACAACACGCATTCCACGACCGCCACCACCTAAAGCAGCTTTAATCATAATTGGATAGCCATATTCTTCCCCAAATGCATAAATCTCATCAACTGAAGCTACTACATCTTCTGTTCCTGGAATTGATTGTAAACCTGCTTTTAAGGCAGCATCCTTAGCTTTTAACTTATCGCCCAAAATATCCAAATGTTTTAAATCTGGTCCAATAAAAGTTAACTCATTATCAAGACATTTCTTGGCAAATTCAATGTTCTCTGATAAAAATCCATAACCTGGGTGAATCGCATCCGCCCCTGACATTTTGGCAATACGGATAATATCATCAATGTCTAAATAAGCATCAATCGGCTTTTTGCCTTCCCCAACTAAATAAGCTTCATCGGCTTTATAACGATGTAGTGATTGTTCATCCTCTTTCGCAAAAATCCCAACTGTTTCCATTCCTAATTCTGAAGCAGCTCGGAACACCCTAATAGCAATCTCTCCACGATTGGCAACTAATATTTTTTTCATAAACCGACTAAACTCCTCTTATTTTTATTGTATTTTCATACGTTTATCTGATTCAATCGCATATAAGACTAATGCAACCGCCACACTTGAAACAATATAACTTGAACCACCATAACTAATAAATGGCAGTGGTACCCCTGTAATAGGCGCTAAACCTAATAAGGCGGCAATATTGATGCTAGATTGAATTAAAAACATCAACCCAACACCCATACAAATATATTTTGAAAATAATGATTTAGCTTGCATCCCTTTATAAAAAATCCTTAAAATAAAAGCATACAAAATCGTTATAATCACAATTATCCAAATAAAACCTAATTCTTCACCAACAATCGCTAAAATAAAATCAGTATGCGCTTCTGGTAAAGAGCCTGTCTTTTGAATGGAATTACCAATCCCATTACCCGTCCAACCACCACGAGCCAAGCCAATTAATCCTTGAATAGACTGCCATCCAGTAACGGTACGATCTTCCCATGGATTATGAAATGATACTAGACGATTGATTTGATAACCGGCAATTGGTAATTTACTTAAGAAGGACTTTGGTAAATAGGTGAATAAATATCCTAAAGCTAATACCCCCGTTAATACCGGCATACCATATTTATAAAAACCAGTCGATACAAAGAGTCCTAAAGCAATTAAAGCGATAATCATTGCCGTCCCCATATCTGGCTGCATCATAACAAATGCTAATACTACTAAAGTTACCCCTACTGGAATCCTTATATAACGAACAATATCTTGTTCTTCTTTTAATTCAGAATAGACATATGAACTAATCCAAATAATATACAACTTAGCAATTTCTGATGGTTGAATATTAAATCCTCCAACATTAATCCAACTTCTAGCTCCATTTCTTTCTTCAGTAAATAATACAATGACTAATAGAGCCAATTGAATAATCCCAAACCCAATCATCCATTTTTCACTTTTTAAAATCCTATCACCAAAATAAATTACTAATCCTAAAGCGCTAACTCCTAAGATAATAAAAATAATCTGCTTTATTAAATAGGTTTCTGAAGAACCTGTTTGGGCTAGCGCATAATACGTACTAGCACTATATACCATTACCAAACCAAATAATGATAAGGCAATATACGAACACAAAATCCACATATCTAAACTTCTAATATCTTCTACTATTTGTGCGAATGATAAATTTTTTATTCTTTTTTTAATATCTTGACTAATCAAGAAAATTCCCCCTTATTTTTTTAGTGGGCGGGTTTTTATTTTATTTGATTGATACATTTCATTATATACCTGAGTGCATACATCATTTAATGCACGCTCTAATTTTGACATCATTTGGTGCCCCTCATTTTCTTGAAGAATGCCTATTTCAATCGCAAATTCTACTTGTTTTGAAAAACCAAATAATTGTGTATCGATAATTTCTTCAAATGCCGGACATTGCGCTAAGCATAAATGAGTCTTCTGACTATCAATTAACTTAAAAATCTTTTCAGCATTATTATTTAAAATGTCGATTGCTATATCATCCACGAAAATTCCTCCTTTAGCCATACCTATCTAATGTACATTATATCATAAAAAGAATTCGTAAATGATTTTTTTGAACCAATTCATCAAAAAAACTAAGTAATCACGAGGACTACTTAGCTTAAATGGTATCTATTAATTATTCTGCAACACGTTTACGTTTTGC
The DNA here is from genome assembly GCF_900111135.1 of Granulicatella balaenopterae. Lineage (GTDB taxonomy): Bacteria > Bacillota > Bacilli > Lactobacillales > Aerococcaceae > Granulicatella > Granulicatella balaenopterae. Next base: position 31,020 of record NZ_FOGF01000005.1, read on the forward strand.
TGCTTTTTCACGTTCACCTTTGTTTAAGATTTGTTTTCTTAAACGAATTGTTTCTGGCGTGATTTCACAGTATTCATCATCTGATAAGAATTCTAATGATTCTTCTAATGATAATTTTCTTGGTGTTTTAATAACGTTTGTTTGGTCTTTGTTAGAAGAACGCACGTTAGTTTGTTGTTTAGCTTTAGTGATATTCACAGCGATATCGTTATCACGTGAGTTTTCACCTACGACCATACCTTCATAAATTTCAACACCTGGTTCAATAAAGATTGTTCCACGGTCTTCAACACCCATGATACCGTATGTAGTTGCTTTACCAGTCTCAGTTGAAACTAAAGCCCCATTATGACGGCCACCAATGTTTGCTGCTACGTATGGCATGTATTGATCGAATGTGTGGTTCATGATTCCGTATCCACGAGTCATTGATAAGAATTCTGTTGTATATCCAATTAATCCGCGAGCTGGAGCTAAGAAGATAATACGAACTTGGCCATTACCAGTATGAATCATATCTTGCATTTCACCTTTACGGTTACTTAATGATTCAATGATTGATCCCATGTATTCTTCAGGAGTATCGATTTGTACACGTTCAAATGGTTCGCATTTAACGCCATCGATTTCACGAATGATAACTTCTGGACGTGATACTTGTAATTCATAACCTTCACGACGCATATTTTCAATTAAGATAGATAAGTGTAATTCACCACGACCAGATACAGTCCATGCATCAGGTGAGTCAGTTGGTTCTACTTTTAATGATACGTCTGTTTGTAATTCACGTAATAAACGTTCTTCAATCTTACGAGCTGTTACGTATTTACCTTCGCGTCCTGCAAATGGTGAGTTATTTGTTAAGAATGTCATTTGTAAAGTTGGTTCGTCAATATGTAATACTGGTAGCGCTTCTGGATTTTCGATTGGTGCTACTGTTTCACCAACGAAGATATCTTCCATACCAGATACGGCAATTAAGTCCCCCGCTTTAGCTTCATTAATTTCAATACGGTTCAATCCTAAGAAACCGAATAATTTAGTGACACGGAAATTCTTTTGAGTGCCGTCAAGTTTCATTAATGTTACTTGGTCGCCGACTTTCATAGTTCCACGGAAGATACGGCCAATACCGATACGTCCTACATAGTCATTATAGTCTAATAATGATACTTGGAATTGTAAAGGTTCATCTGAGTTATCTACTGGAGCTGGAATATGCTCTACAATTGTATCTAAGATATGGTCCATTGTTTCTTCTTGATCAGCTGGGTTATCAGATTTACTTGATGTACCATTTAATGCTGATGCGTATACTACTGGGAATTCTAATTGTTCGTCATCTGCACCTAATTCGATGAATAATTCTAATACTTCATCGACTACTTCTTCAGGACGAGCAGCGTCACGGTCAATTTTGTTAACTACAACGATTGGAGTTAATTTTTGGTCTAATGCTTTTTTCAATACAAAACGTGTTTGTGGCATTGTACCTTCATAAGCATCAACTACTAATACTACACCATCAACCATTTTCATAATACGTTCTACTTCTCCACCGAAGTCCGCGTGTCCTGGTGTGTCCATAATATTAATATGTGTTCCTTTATAGTTTACGGCTGTATTTTTAGCTAAGATAGTGATTCCACGTTCACGCTCAATATCATTTGAGTCCATTGCACGCTCATCTAATTCCGTACGCTCATCTAATGTAGAAGATTGTTTTAATAATTCATCTACTAGAGTTGTTTTACCGTGGTCAACGTGAGCGATGATAGCGACGTTACGGATGTCATTTCTTTTATTCATAATAATTTTTTTCCTCCAAATCTGATTACAGAAGAAAGCTCTTTTTTTGGAAAGGCTTTCGTGTTACTTACATTTCAACTAGATTATTATACAACATATATGGCCTTTTAGCAATCAAAAAAGTATCGAGATAGAAATTTATTCTACCACGATACTTTTTACTTTTAGTTATTTAGAAGAAATATAGCTAAATTAGTCTTCAATTGGACGGCTAAAGTTTGCTAATTCTTTTTGGATGCGTGCTACATATTCGTCAATTGTCATTGTTACCATTTCTTTAGAACCATAACGACGAACGGTTACTGTACCTTCTTCAACTTCTTTATCCCCAATTACTAATTGATAAGGGATTTTTTGTGTTTGAGATGCACGAATCTTATAACCCATTTTTTCGTTACGATCATCTAATTCAATACGCATGCCTAAACGTTGTAAGTGCTCTTTTAATTCTTTCGCTTTTTCATAGTGATGTTCAATACTTACTGGAATTAGTGTTGCTTGTACTGGTGCTAACCATGTTGGGAAAGCTCCTTTGTATTCTTCAATTAAGTAAGCAGTGAAACGTTCTGATGTAGATACAACACCACGGTGAATAACAACTGGACGGTGATTGTTTTCGCCATCCTCACCAACATATGTTAAGTCAAAACGTTCTGGTAATAAGAAGTCTAATTGGATTGTAGACATTGTTTCTTCTAAGCCCATTGCTGTTTTGAATTGGACATCTAATTTTGGACCGTAGAAGGCCGCTTCTCCAATTGCTTCAAAATAGTCTAATCCCATTTCATCCATAGCTTCTTTAAGCATTGTTTCAGCTTTGTTCCACATATCGTCATCATCGAAGTATTTTTCTGTATCTTCTGGGTCACGATAGCTTAAACGGTAACGGTAGTCAGTAATGTTGAAGTCAGCGTATACTTCTTGGATTAAATCCAAGATACGTTTGAATTCATCTTTAATTTGGTCAGGACGTACAAATACGTGAGCATCGTTAAGAGTCATTTCACGTACACGTTGTAAACCTGATAATGCACCTGATTTTTCGTAACGGTGCATCATACCTAATTCTGCGATACGGATTGGTAATTCACGGTAACTGTGTACATCATTTTGATATACTTTCATGTGGTGTGGGCAGTTCATTGGACGTAATACTAACATTTCGCCATCACCCATATCCATTGGTGGGAACATATCGTCTTTATAGTGAGCCCAGTGTCCTGAAGTTTTGTATAGGTTCACATCAGCCATAACTGGTGTGTAAACGTGTTGGTAGCCTAAGCTAATTTCTTTATCGGTAATATAACGTTCGATTGTACGACGGATTGTAGCACCTTTTGGTAACCAGAATGGTAAGCCTGAGCCTACTTCTTGGTTCACCATGAATAAGTCTAATTCTTTACCTAATTTACGGTGGTCACGTTCTTTAGCTTCTTCACGCATTTTTAGGAATTCTTTTAAGTCTTTTTTGTTGAAGAATGCTGTTCCGTATACACGTTGCATCATTTTGTTGTCTGAGTTACCTCTCCAGTAAGCACCAGCTAATGATAATAATTTGAATACTTGGATACGTCCAGTTGATGGTACGTGTACGCCACGACATAAGTCAATGAATTCATCTTGTTGGTATACGGTAATGATTTCGTCTTCTGGTAAATCTGTGATTAATTCTACTTTATATGGATCATTAGCAAAGATTTCTAAAGCCTCAGCACGAGTTACTTCACGACGAACGATTGGATGATTTTCTTTAACGATTTTCATCATTTCTGCTTCAACGGCTGGTAATGCTTCTTCTGTTAATTGGTTAGGCATATCAGTATCATAGTAGAAGCCTGTTTCGATTGCTGGTCCTACACCGAATTTGATTTCTGGGTATAAACGAGTTAACGCATGAGCTAATAAGTGAGCTGATGAGTGACGTAATACACTTAACCCATCTTCATGATCAGGGGTTACGATTTCAATTGCACCATCTTCTGTTAATGGTTTTGTTAAATCTACTAATTCTCCATTGAATTTACCTGCTAAAGCTTTTTTAGCAAGACTTTTACTGATACCTTCTGCGATTTCTTTTACTGTAATTCCTGATTCAAATTCTTTTACTGCTCCATCAGGAAATGTCACTTTAATCATTGACATTATATTTTCCACCTTTCTTCTCTCAAAATGATACTTTAAAAAAACAAAAAATCCCATATCTAGCCTAGAGTTCACTAGACCAGATATGGGACGATACTATTCGTGGTTCCACCCAAATTAACTTGAACAAAACTTTTTCCAAGTATGCTCAAGCACTTAAGTTACATAACGCGTATAACGGCTTCTTATAATCGCACATAGCAGCTAGCAAGGCTTTCCAAGAAGCATTCGAAAGTGGTAAAATCTTACCTTGTCTAAAGCGTTCCACCAACCCGCTTCTCTCTATCAAACAATCAATAAGTTTCATGTCTTTCTCATTAATTTAAAGTATTTAATTCATTAGTTATTATACCGCTTTTAAAGAGAAATGCAAGCGATATTCTTGTAATATTCTAATTTTATAATTTTTTGTTGGAAATTCCATTTATTTTGTAGTTATTTTCACAGTTTGATAATAAAAAAATTGAGTTGGCGTATATACCAACTCAAACTACTTTATTTCTTTTTGCGTTCTGGGATATGATAGACGAAATCTGGATTAATTTCTTTATCAATGCGGTCAAACGTTTCAACAATTTCGTGATCAATCTCAGCAATTTGTTCTTTTGATAGACGTCCCTTTGGCAATTCAATCGGCTCGCCAATTTTAACCGTAATTTTTTGGCGTTTTAAGATATCTTTAAAGGTAAATGGTCCTTGGAAAACAATTGGAACAATCGGTGCTTTTGACAGTCGAGCAATTGTAACAGCACCACCCTTCATATCATTGCTATAACGAGTTCCAGTTGGGAAAATTAATAAGGCTTTATTATTTTCTTTAATTTGCTTAACTGGATATTTAATCACACTTGGTCCTGGTTTTTCACGATTAACTGGGAAGCCCCCCATTTGGCGTAAATACCAACCTAATACTTTATTTTCAAATAATTCTTGTTTGGCCATAGTAATCATCTTTAAGGGATAGACTGCAATTCCGATAACAACTGGATCAAGCCATGAGCGGTGTGGTGCAACCATTACAAAACCTTTATCTTTCGGTAAATTCTCTTTACCTTCAACAAGGACAAAGCCATTTAATAAGACGATTAACCATTTTATAACATGTATGACAATAGTATAAACCATTTCTATCTCCAATCTTTTTTTATTCTATATTAGTATGATGGATTAAGCTTAGTTTTTCAATAGAAAATTTGCTATTTAGTCTAAAAAATAAAAAAAGAGCTAGGAATTTTGGCAAAACCTAGCCCTTCTATTAGTCATTATTTTTTATTACGTTTTGCTGATTGAGCTTTCATAGTCGCTGCAATTTGACGTAATTTTGCTTCTGATGGTTTTTGACCCATTTGAGCCATCATCATACGTAGCATATCTTCATCAATTGGTGGGTTTTCTTCAAAGTATTTCACCATTGATTTACGAGCGATGAAAAATCCAGCAACGATTCCACCAATAAATGCAAGAACTGCAATAAAAATCCATAAACCTGTAGACATATCATTCTCTCCCTTCTACAATCTCTTTAAAACTGTACAATTTATTTTACTTGAAAAGTGTCAGTTTGAAAAGTCATTATCGATAGTGATAAATCATTTTTTATTCTGCTTCTTCTGGTAATAATGCTTCTGGGAAGTGTTCACGTACGATTGCTGCACAACGATTACATAATGTTGGTGCATCTTCTAATGTTCCTACTTCAACTTTAATAGCACGGCAACGTTGACAAGTTTCGCCTTGTGCGTGTTCAACAACTACTGCAATACCATTTTCAACTAGGGCATTTTCAGGGTGAGCTGTTCCAACTGGCGCTACTTCTAAGTCAGATACGATTAATAATTGAGCAATATCTGATTGGATAGTTGCAAATAAGTCTGCTACTTCTTGAGTTGGGTAAAGCGTTACTTTAGCTTCAAATGATTTACCGATAATTTTTTCGTTACGAGCTTCTTCTAATGCTTTCAGTACTACATCACGAACTTCATGGAATTGGTCCCATTTAGCCAAGATAGCGTCTGCTTCTGGATAGTTCATTGCTGTTGGGAATTCTGATAATTGTGCAAATTCTTCAGCTTCGTCTAGTTGTTTCCAAATTTCTTCAGTTGTGTGAACTAAGATTGGGTTTAATAATTTTGTTAACTTAACCACGATTTCATAGATAACTGTTTGCATAGCACGACGATTATAAGCATCTGCTTCTTCAATGTATAAGACATCTTTAGCGAAGTCTAGGTAGAATTGTGATAAGTCAACTGTTAAGAAGTTTAATACCCCTTGGTAAATTGTTGAGAATTGATATTCTTCATAAGCTGTTAAAATTGTTTGAACTAATTTGTCAAATTTAACTAAAATATATTGATCAACACTGCGTAAGTCTTCAAATGCAATAGCGTTCACTGCTGGGTTAAAGTCCGTTGTGTTAGCTAACATGAAACGCATTGTGTTACGGATTTTACGGTATGATTCAGATACTTGGTTTAGGATTTCAGTACTTACACGCACGTCTGATTCATAATCAACTGAACTTACCCATAAACGAATAATATCAGCACCTTTTGATTTCATTTCTTTAGCTGGAGCGATGACATTACCAACTGATTTACTCATTTTCTTACCTTCGCCGTCCATTACAAAACCTTGAGATAAGACTGCTTTATAAGGTGCAGCGTTATTAACGGCCACACTTGTCATTAAGCTTGAGTTAAACCAACCACGGTATTGGTCACTACCTTCTAAGTACATATCTGCTGGGAATGATAAATCTTTGCGAGTTCCTAATACACCAGCATGTGAGCTACCTGAGTCAAACCATACGTCCATGATATCTGTTTCTTTTGTGAAGATACCATTAGGGCTGTCTGGGTGAGTGAACCCTTCAGGTAATAAATCTTTTGCTTCACGTTCGAACCATACATTTGATCCAAACTCTGCAAATAATTGTGCTACGTGTTCAGTCGTTTCTGGTGTGATGATTGGTTCACCTTTTTCAGAATAAAATACTGGTAATGGAACTCCCCATACACGTTGACGAGAGATTACCCAGTCACCACGGTCACGAACCATATTGTAAATACGGCGTTCGCCTGATGGATGATACCATTTAACGTCATTTTCAATAATATCTAATGCTTCTTTACGGAAACCATCAATTGAGGCAAACCATTGTGGAGTTGCACGGAAAATAACCGGTTTCTTCGTACGCCAGTCATGTGGGTAGCTATGTGTAAAGTAAGATAGGCTTAATAATTTACCATTTTCTTCTAGCATTTGTGGAACGACTTTATTAGCTTTAGCATAGAACATTCCTTCAAAACCAGGAGCTTCATCAGTAAAGTGTCCTTGATTGTCGATTGGTGATAGTACACCTAATTTGTATTTACGTGAGAAGTAGAAGTCATCTTCACCATGTCCTGGAGCAGTATGAACTAACCCAGTACCTGATTCTAGCGTTACATAATCAGCATTCATGACTAATGATTCACGGTCATAGAATGGGTGTGTTGCTGTCATGTATTCAAAGTCAGATCCACGGAATTCTTTCATGATTTCGTAGTCTTCCCATTTACAATCGGCTGCTACTTTTGCTACTAATTCTTTAGCGATAATAAATTTGCGGTCGGCTACTTGTACTTGTACATATTCAAAATCAGGGTGAGTGAAGATACCTAAGTTTGAAGGTAAAGTCCAAGGAGTTGTTGTCCAAATAACAAATTCTGTATCTGTATCTAAGATTCCTTTACCATCACGAACAGTAAATGCTACATAAATAGATGGAGATTCAACATCTTTATATTCGATTTCTGCTTCTGCTAATGAAGATTCACTTGATGGTGACCAGTAAATTGGTTTTAAGCCTTTATAGATAAATCCTTTTTCAGCCATTTTACCAAATACACGGATTTGTTCTGCTTCAAAAGTTGGGTCTAATGTTACATATGGGTGTTCCCAATCTCCTCCTACACCTAAACGTTTAAATACTTCACGTTGGTTTTTAACTTGTTTCCAAGCGTATTCTTCACATAATTTACGGAACTCGGCAATTGACATTTGTTTGCGGTCAACACCTTCTGAATTTGCTAAAGCTTGTTCAATTGGTAATCCATGAGTATCCCAACCAGGAACATATGGCGCACGGAATCCTGACATTGATTTACTACGAATAATGAAGTCTTTAGAAATTTTGTTTAAGGCATGCCCCATGTGAACATCACCATTCGCATATGGAGGGCCATCGTGTAAAATAAATGACGGTTTATCATTATTTAACGCTTGACGTTTTCCATATACATCAGCTTCATTCCATTCTTTTTGATAGTCGATTTCTTTAACTGGTAAATTTCCTCGCATTGGGAAAGCTGTTTTACCTAGTTGAAGTGTTTCTTTCATCTTCATTAACTATTTCCTCCATTCAAATATATAAACTACAACATTGCTTCACTTTTTGACAAATAAAAAAACTCCTCCCCTGGTAAAGGGACGAGTTATCGTGGTACCACCCAAATTCGTATCACAAAAAAGGTGATACCTTAAGTAAATTGTTAACGCCATTTAAGCGACTTATCTTAATTAATTATTTGTTCAGAAAAGTATCTCCGAGATGATATAGAATTTATAGGGACATACTAACCTTTCACCATTCGTTAGCTCGCTTAATGTATAGTAAATTCCACTTGTTCTCTTCGTCGATTATCAAAATCATACGACATTTTTTGTAAAATTGCAAGAAGGATTCAAAAACTTTCACCTTCTTTAGCTAAATTTGTGCTTATTCTTCAGTAATTTCTTCTTGTTCAAATTCAATTACTGGCAATTCTCTTGTTGCTTCAACATTTTCAATATCTTCCATCGCTTCAGCTACTTCATCGGCAATTTCTTCAACAAATTCTTCTGATGCCACAACTGGCGATACAGCTTCAGAGATAATAGCATCTGTTTTTTTAGCACGTTTTGATAAGATAGCATCCAATGTTGGAGCTTGAACTTCAATGCTTTGTGGGCTTAATAATTCATCCCATTCTTCATTTTTAATCATTTCTAATTGAGATTGAACCATGATTTGTAATCTTTGACGGAATACACGAGTAGCTTTCTTCAAGCTATCTGTTTCACGATTGATATCTGTTGCTGTATCTGCTGCATTTTTTAACATTTGATCAGCCGCTTTCTCAGCTTCAAAAATAATAATTTCAGCATCTTTACGAGCATTTTCTTTTAAACGATCAGCCGCTTCTTGAGCAACGATAATTGATTTGTTTAATGTTTCTTGAATTGAATTAAAATATTCAATCTTTTCTTCATTGAATTTAGCACGTTTTTCTAGGTCTTTATTTTGTCTTGTTAATTCTTCCATTGCAATAATGACTTCATCCAAGAAATCATTCACTTCTTCAGGATCATACCCTTTGAATTTTGTTGGAAAATCTTTATTATGAACGTCTACTGATGTTAACATATTATTCATCAACCCTTCTATTGTTTATTCTTATCTAATAGACCAATTTCTAGCCTAATTTTATCTTTTTTTGTCTTACCGATAATATTTCTAATTTGAATACGACCAAATCCTCTAATGGAAATAATATCCAATACATCCAAAGTGAAATCACTCCGCTCTTGCAGTGTCCAATTAACTTTGACTTTATTGGCTTCAATTAATTGTTTGGTACGTTGACGAGATATATTAAAAATCGATGCAATGACTGTATCTAAGCGCAATGAACTAACTGTAGTAGCTGTTAATGTCCATTGATCTTTTGGTGTGATAATATCCGTATAATCAGCTTCATCCAAACGAACTTTAATATTGCCAACTTTATCAAATTGTTGTTTTAAGTAATCATTTATCTCTTTTACATAGAAAATTTGCCAACGTTCACCATCTGAGATAATATCTCCAAAGACATCACGCTCTAGCCCTAGACCCATTAAACTTCCTAGAATACGCCCATGACCTAATTCCGCAAACTTTTTCGGATATAAAATCTCTACTACCTGACACTCAAAATCGTCAAAATTTGGAGTGTAATAACTAGGATAGATAAGACATCTTTTACGTTCGGCCGCTAAATAGCCACCTTCAAATTGAAATGCTATTTCATCATTTTGTCCTAGAACGGATTCAGCAATAAATTGTTGCCTTGGATCTAAAAAATTAGTTAAAATCGGTGAGTATTGCTCAAAACAATCCGTCATCCATTTTTCTACTAAATCAATAAATACTCGTTCTTCTTTTCTGAAATGCTGATATATTTCTTCTGACACACTTTCACACACCTTTTCAAATTACATCAATAGGCTAAATATTACATAAATTCCTCTACCTACTAATTGTAAAAATAATAATGCAAATACTACTGAAAAACTAACTCCCCCAAAAGATGGAATTAAGCGTTCAAAGTAGTCAACATATGGTTGGCACATTTTAATTAGCCATTGTCCTAGAGCAGATGAATACGCTCCTGGGAACCAGCTTAATAAAGCATAGGCCATTAACATAATTGAATAGATTTCTATTCCTAAATTACATAATCGATAAATTGTCATTAATACTTGTGTCATCATATTTCCCTTTCTTTTGTCAGCTTATTTGAACCATGCTGTACCAATTCTAATATGGGTAGCGCCGGCTTTAATCGCTAGTGGATAATCATTGCTCATCCCCATACTTAGATACTTACAGCTTGAATTGGCTTGACTTTTCATTATATTATCACGCAATGCTTTTAATTGCGAAAAATATGAATCAATTTCTTCTTTGGTTGCTTCAAATGGTGCCATTGTCATCAAACCAATCACTTCAATATGTTCATATTGTTGCAATTGCGTTAAAACATCTCCTACTTCATCAGCGCTAAAGCCATGTTTTGTCACTTCTCCTGAGATATTCACCTCAAGAAAACACTTTACACAATGTTCTGCACGCTTATTGATTTCTTTTGCAATCGATAGTCGATCTAAGGCATGAAAATATTCTACCTTATTGATAATATCTTTCACTTTACGACTTTGAAGCGGTCCTATTAAATGCCATACAATATCTTCTTGAGGGAATTCTTGTTGGCGCATTAATAATTTATCTACTCTATTTTCGGCAAAATGACGAAATCCAAGATCATACATCTCTTGGATTTCACCTTGCGTTCTTTTTTTAGTAACTACTATTTCTTGAACATCTTCTCTTCTACGAGCTGCGTCATGGCAAGCTTGGGCAATTGTTTGTTCGATAGTTGTCACATTTGTTATTATCATTATGATTCGCTTTAGCGTTGTCTTTTTCTGAAGAATGGAGGTGTTTCTAGTGAAGCATCATCTTGATTGAAATCTACTGGAGCTTCAACGAATTCTTTTGTAGCAAATGGAGAAGTTCTTTCTTCATTCATTACAGATTCACGAACTGATGTATCACGTCTAATATCCCAATCGCCAAAGATATCTCTTTCTCCACGTTTTTCTTCAACTGGTTGTGGTTGACTAACCGGTTGTTTTTCTTGGAAGACAGTTGGATTGTTAGTAAAATCTTGTCTTGGAGTTGTTACTGTTTGTTGGTTTTGAGCTGGAGCAGCGAACGCTTGGCGTGGTGCTCTAGTTACTTGCTTTTTTTCGGTTTTGTTCTCTTCATCAATTCCTGTAGCGATAACTGTTACTACTACTTCATCGCCTAAGTTTTCATTAATTGATGTACCAAAGATAATATTCACTTCTGAAGTTGAAGCTGCTGCTACGATATCTGATGCATCTTGTGCTTCAAATAATGTTAAGTCTGATCCACCTGTGATATTTAATAGGATTTGTTCTGCGCCATCGATAGATACTTCTAATAATGGAGAAGAAATAGCTTTCTTAGTTGCTTCAACTGTACGGTTTTCACCGCTAGCTACACCAATACCCATTAATGCTGAACCTTGATCTTTCATAACTGTTTGAACGTCAGCAAAGTCTAAGTTAACATATCCTGGAGCTGTAATTAAGTCAGAAATACCTTGTACCCCTTGACGTAATACATTATCAGCTTCACGGAAAGCTTCTAACATTGGAGTTTTCTTATCAACGATTTCTAATAAACGGTTATTAGAGATGGTTACTAATGTGTCAACATTAGCTTTCATATTCGCAACTCCTTCAGCTGCGAAACGGCCACGTTTTGGTCCTTCAAAACTAAATGGACGAGTTACAACACCTACTGTTAAAGCTCCTAAATCTTTAGCGATACGTGCTACTACAGGCGCTGCACCAGTACCTGTTCCGCCACCCATACCAGCAGTTACAAAGATTAAATCAGCTCCACGTAATACTTCTGCGATTTGTTCTTCACTTTCTTCAGCTGCTTTTAAGCCGATATCTGGTAATGAGCCAGCTCCTAAACCTTTTGTTAATTTTGGTCCTAATTGAATTTTTGTTTCTGCTTGTGAGCTACGTAATGCTTGTGTATCTGTGTTCGCTACAATAAATTCTACACCTTGTACTCCTTCATCAATCATGCGGTTTACGGCATTATTACCTGCACCACCAACACCAATTACTTTAATTACTGCTCCTTGTAAATTTGTATCTAATTCAAAATCCATGATACTTCCTCCTATTTTGTATTCTCTATTCTTTTCTTAGTCAATAAACATTTTAATAAAATTCTTAATCTTGTCCCATAACGTTTCTGCGCCTTCCTCGATATGTTCTTCAACAGCTTCTGCTACTTCACTAACTTCCTTTTCAACATGTTTGATTGATGAGTGATAAGTTGGTTGACTAGCTGGACGTACTACTTGTTGGGCTTCTTTTGAGCGTCCCATTGCTAATTTTCCTTGTAAGGCGATACGGTCCACATCATCTAAAGAAGCAGAGTATTCGATTAAGCCCATGCTTGTTGCAAATACTGGATTGCGCATACCAATTTGTTCTGGAATATACGTTCTAATATTTACCCCAAAGATTTCTTCAGCTAACTCAACGACACCTTCCATTGATGAGGCTCCACCAGTCATTACTATCCCACCAGGTAATTGTAACGCTTCTACTCGGTCTAAAGCACGTTTAATATTTTCAAAAGTTTGGACTAAACGAGCTTCAATTATTTCTGATAAGTAATGTTCATCTACTTTAACAGGATCTTTTTTGCCAATTGTTTCAACTGGGAAAAATTCTTCTGATGAAGTATGCTCACTGATAGCATAGCCGTATTCACGTTTGATACGTTCAGCATTATCAAAACTTGTATTTAATACTACTGAAATATCTTTTGAAACTAAATCGCCACCTTCTTGGTCAACATATGAAAATTTTAGTTGATCATCGTGAATGACTGAGGCGCTTGTTTGGCCACCTCCCATATCAATTAAAATCGTACCAAATTCACGTTCACCTTTTGTCATGGCAACTTGCGAAATCGCAAGCGGTTGAATCACCATTTCTTCAATGTTTAGACCTGCACGGCTGACACAACGTTTGATATTATGTACGATTGTTTTCGGACCTGTAATCATACTAGCATATAATTCTAGGCGAACGCCAATCATTCCACGTGGGTCCTTAATCCCATCAAAGCCATCGACGATAAACTCTTCAGGAATAACTGAAATAATTTCTCTTTCAGGAGCTACTGAACGAACTTTTGCTGCTGATATAACATTATATACATCTACATCGGTAATTTCATTATTTTCACTAGAGACTGCAATCATCCCATGGCAAGGTTCGATAGCAATTTGATTACTAGGAATACCAACTACTACATCAGTAATTGCTATATTTGATTTTTGTTCAGCTTGTTTGACCGCTTTTTTAATTGACTCAACGGTTTCATCTATGTCAACGATCACTCCTCGACTTAGACCTTCTGATTTTTCATTACCAACTCCAATAATATTTAACTGTCCTCTTACATATTCTGCAACTGTTACTTTAATTGAAGTGGTTCCAATATCTAAACTTACATATATACCTTGATTTTTCATCTTTTTTATTGCAACCTCCTTATTTTGACTATCTGCTAAAATTCAGTTTCAAAGGATTATCTACTATAATCCATACTTCTTTATATTACCATATTTTGTGGTTTATAAGTAAAAAAGATATGAAAAACTAAATATTTTTCTAATTTATTTTTGTGACTTCAGGAGTGAAGAATACCCCCACTTCCATATCGATGGTTCCTTTTTGTTGACCAATTTCTTGTTTAATTCTTGGATAATAAATTATTTTTGAACCAATTGTATTTAAATTGCCAATTACCGGTGTGCCGTCTTTCATTTGAATTAATAGACGATCCTTAATGCCTGGCTCATTAACAAGTTCAATCTTTTTCATATCAGCGATTAATGCAGCTGATAGCGTACTAAATTGGCTAGCGATTTTTGCTAAGTCTTTATCCGTAAAGCCTTCTAATAATGGATACTGTAAATCCATATTATCAACTGGAATCTCAACCTTTGTGCCATCTGCTAATAGTTCAAAATGCAAATCATCTTCCAAATAATGTGCAATCGCTGGATTCTCTAAAACAGTTACAACAATTGTATTGGGCAGCTTTAAGCTAACTTCTAATGCTTTTACTTTTGGCATACGCTCAGTTACTGATTGATTGATTTTCTCTTCTTTTGCTAATACTGACCAAATACTTTGACGATTATCTAAGCCACCCTTACTTAAAATCTCCACTGGATCAACTTGCCAAGTCCCGACAAATTGATATTCCTTTACCTTTGCAAGTGGCGAAATAAAATAAGTTGCCCATAAGAATAAGATGATAAACAATAGGATAAAGCGTCTCTTTAATTTTGCTAGATCATTATTCGTCTGTTCAATTGGTTTTTCTTTTTGATTGTTAGTTAGTTTATCTTTTTTTAATGAATTATATTTGAAAAAGATATTATTTTTATTTGTTTTTTGTGATTTTATTTGTTCTGTGGCAGTCTCTTGTTGATTTTTATGATTTTTTTCTTGTGCTAACTGCCAAGGAGTTTTTTCAATATGAGGATTTTTTTTGCGATTATCTTGGTTATTATTTTTGTACATCCTCATTTCCTCCTTAGTTTATTTTTTTACAATTGATTGAATAATTCCAAATAAGCGATCATTTGCATCAATGATTCCAAGTTTCTTTGCATTGTCAGTCATTTCTTGACGTTTGGCTGGATGATCCATTACCTCGTTAATTGCTGTCATTAAGCTTTCTTTTGTTAGATCTTTTTCTAAGACCATTAAAGCTGCATCCCCATTTACCAAGCTTTCCGCATTACGCTGTTGATGATTATTGGTAACATATGGACTTGGAATTAAAACACTTGGTAAACCTAGTGCTGTTAATTCCGTTAAAGTTGTTGCGCCACTACGACAAACCACCACATCTGAAAATTGGAATAAATTAGGCATATCTTTAATATAAGGAAACAAATGTACTTGTGGCAATAACTTTTCTTGTTCTGTAATCAATTTGTTGATTTTGTCATAATGTCCTGCACCAGTTACTGCTACAACTTGGTAAGGTTTATCTGCGAAATCTTGATAGATATCCACGATTGTTTGGTTAATTTTTTCGGCACCACGACTTCCACCAAAAATAACGAGAATTGGTTTTTCAGGATTTAGACCTAATTCTTGCAGTTGTTGTGGGTTTTTGGTTGTTTTAACTACTTCTTGTCCACGAGGATTACCTGTCATAATTACTTTATCGCTATATTTTGCAAAATCTTTTTTAACGTCTTCAAAGCAAATCGCAATTTTTGTAACGTATCTTGCTAGGAATTTATTGGTTAGACCTGCCACACTATTTTGTTCGTGAATCATAGTAGGAATGCCTTGTTTTGCTGCTGCATATAAGACTGGTGCACAAACATATCCCCCTGTACCAATCACGACATCTGGTTTGAATTCTTTCATTATTTTTTTTGAATCATGAACACTTTTCAACATAAAGAATGCTGTTTTAAAGTTTTCAAATGATAGTGATCTTTTCAGTCCTTGGATTCTTACTGAGGCAAAATCATAACCCTCTTCAGGTACGATTTTACTTTCTAGTCCTTTTTTGGTTCCAACATATAAAAATTCTGCAGTTGGTTCAATTTCTTTAATATATTTCATTAACGATAGAGCAGGATAGATATGTCCACCCGTTCCTCCGCCAGATACCATTATTTTCATTAAATGGTCCTCCCTTTTAGTTTAATTCATTGACTGATTCAATAAATTCATCGCCACGAATTTCAAAATTTTTGTATTGATCCCAACTAGCACAAGCCGGTGAAAATAAAATTATATCTCCCGGTTGACTAATTTGGTATGCTTTTTGAACAGCTTCTTTTAAGTTCTCAACCGTTTCAATAGTTGGTAATGCTGCTTTTTGAGCACTTACCATTAGTTTATCCTTTGTTTCACCGTATGTTACCATTGCTTTCACATTTGTTAAGTCTGGAATTAATTCATCAAAGCCATTCCCACGATCCAGACCACCTGCAATTAAGACGAGCGATTGGTCTTTAAAGCTACGTAAAGCTGTTTGCGTTGCGACAATATTTGTTGCTTTTGAATCATTGTAGAACTTGCGCTCATTTTTTTCTGTAACATATTGGGTGCGGTGTTTGACACCATAAAATTTACTAACAGCATTTTCGATTGATTGATTACTTACATTGTATAACTTAGCAATGGCAATCGCTGCTAGAATATTTTCTACATTTTGTTCACCGGGAACTTTGATTAACTTTTTGCTCATGACAACTTCTTTATTGTAATATAAATAGCTCTCATCAGCATAACTACCGTCTTCAACTTCTTTCATGCGACTAAATGGAATTAACTGTGCTTTTGAATGTTGGTACACCAAGTTCGTTAATTCTTCATGATCAGCATTATAAATTAAATAATCTTCTGCCGTTTGATTTTTAGTAATCGCTAATTTTGCATTAACGTATTCTTCTCTTGTGCCATGATAATCTAAATGAGCACTAAAAATATTAACGATACATGCAACTTTAGGATGAAATTGTTCGATTCCCATTAATTGGAAACTTGATAGTTCAGTGACATAAATATCCGAATCTTCTGAAGTTTCTACCAAGCTAGATAATGGTACACCAATGTTACCAACTGCTGCCACTTTACGGTTAGAAAACTCTTCTTTCAACATCTCTGTAACTAAAGTTGTTGTAGTAGTTTTTCCATTTGAACCTGTAATAGCTGCAATTGATCCTTTTAACATTCGTGTTGCCACTTCTACCTCTGTATAGATTGGTAAACCTAATTCTTTTGCTTTTATAAGCATACTATTTGAATAAGGAATACCGGGATTTTTAACGACAAAATCAAATGAATCATCCAATACATCAACTGGATGGTGACCTGTAATAACATCAATACCCTCTGCAAGTAATTCTTGAGCTGGTAGATTTGTTTCTAGTGGCTGTTGGTCATTAACAATTACCTTTGCGCCTTTTTTTACTAATAATCGAGCCACGCTTAAACCACTTTTTGCTAATCCTAAAACTAAGACTTTTTTATTATTATATTCATTTTGTTCATTCATCGTTTCAAATCCCTCACTTATTTTTTACATTAAAATTGTTGTCATTATTGCGCCTAGCAATCCTACTAAGCTAAAGACAGTTACTACCTTTTTCTCACTCCAACCACACATTTCAAAATGATGATGAATTGGGCTCATTTTAAAGATACGTTTCCCTGTTGTTTTAAATGAAGCAACTTGTAACATTACACTAGCTGTTTCACAGACGAAGACAATACCAATACCTAATAATGACCATTCATGGTGCAATAATAATGATACAATCGCTAAGCCAGCACCCAATGCTAATGAACCAACGTCACCCATAAAGATTTGTGCTGGTTTTTTATTATAAACTAGGAAACCTAATAAAGCGCCAATAACTGATAAACACATGATTAAAACTTCCATTTGACCTTCTTTAAAAGCAAGATACGCATAAAAGGCATAGGCAATTGCTGAGGTTGTCGCTGCTAATCCATCTAAGCCATCCGTTAAGTTAACTGCATTTGAAAATCCTGTAATCCAAAACATGGTAAAAGCAGTAAATAATACAATACTTGTTACTGAACCAACAAATGGTACCATAATCATTGGAGATTGACCACTTTGTACAAATAAACACACAAAAACTGCTGAACCAAATAATTGAGCTAAGAATTTTTGCTTGCTTGTTAGACCTTCATTTTGCTTTTTGAACACTTTAATAAAGTCATCAATAAAACCAATTAAGCCAAAGAATAGGAAAATAAAAATGCCGTTAATTAATTTAATCGTGAAATGACCAGTTATAGCACCAAAAATAATCATACTTAATAAGATCATCACTAAGAAAACGACTCCTCCCATCGTTGGTGTACCCGTTTTAGCTTCATGCCATAATGGTCCTTCTTCACGTGTGACTTGTCCTAATTGCTTCTTGCGCATAAATTTAATAAAGTAAGGCATTGCGATTACTGTTGCTAAAAATACAGCTACGACAATCATACCCATTGATAAACTATTCATGATTAATCCCCTTTAATGTTTCACTTTTTTCTGCTAATGCTTGACGTACATATTCTGCTTCATTAAATGGTATTGATACACCATCTAAATGTTGCAATGATTCATGACCTTTACCACAAAAGACAATTAAATCACCTGCTTCTGCTAATTCAACCATACGATAGATAGCTTCTTTGCGATCAATCACGAATTCGTAATTTTCACCTTTATGATCAGCTACCATCTCCGTCATAATCTTAGTTGGATCTTCATTACGCGGATTAACCGATGTAAAGACCACATAATCTGCATTATCTAGTGATAATTTACCTAGAGCTGGTCGGATTGAATTATCACGATTACCACCATCATGTCCAATCATAATCATTAATTTTTTGTAGTCTAATTTTTTCAAAGTGCCAATTAATTTCTCTAAGCCATCTGGAGTATGCGCATAGTCAACAATCGCTTGAATACCTAAATCATTTTCAATCCCTTGCATACGTCCTGATACACCTTCAAAGCTTGCTAAAGCCGTCACCGCATCTTGAATCTGAATACCATTCACAAAACTTGCTGCAATCGCCGCTAAAGTATTCGCCACATTGAAGTCCCCCACTAAAGGTAACTCAACAGCAAACACTTCGCCATTCGCCACTAAATCAAAAGTAGTCTTATCAGTGAAGAATTTCATGTTTTTAGCAAAAAAGTGGGCTGACTCGTCAACTAAACTATAGGTAATTAATTCTGCAGAAGTACGATAGATTAACTTTTCAGCAAATGGATCATCTAGATTAATGACACCAAAACGCGCTTTACCATTCTTCAAAGTATTGCCTAATTGTGCAAATAATAAACTCTTAACCGTACCGTATTCTTCCATTGTTTTATGCGTTTCTAAATGATCGGGTGTAAGATTAGTAAAGACTGCAGTGTTAAAGTCCACCCCCCAAATACGACCTTGGAATAGCGCATGAGAAGAGACTTCGCAAGCACACATCGATACTTGTTCTTTTACCATTTCATTTAAAGTTTCGTGCATAATTAATGGATCAGGTGTTGTATTAATCGTTGGATAGATTTGATCTTTTACTTTACGATAGATTGTTCCAATAATTCCTGTATCTTGATTATTTTTACGATAAATCCATTCAATCAAATGCGTTACTGTAGTTTTACCATTCGTTCCTGTTACACCGATCATATTTAATTTTGAACTTGGATAATCATAAAAATGGTTAGCTAATTTTGCCATAATATGCTTCACATCATTTACATAAATAACAGGGATATCACCGACTTTACTTGAAATATCTTTTGAGGCAATAAATAATACCGCACCACTTTCAGCTGCTTTATCCGCATAATGATGTCCATCAACATATTCTCCATCTACACAGAAAAATGCTGTTCCTGGTGTTACTTTACGTGAGTCTTGTTGTAGGTTTACGACTTCAACCGACGTAATATCACCAACTATTTTTTTGATAGCAATTTGATTTGCTAATTCTAAACCGTTCATAATATCCCCTTCTTACTCTTTATTGTTTAATTTTTCTGAATCTAATACACGTTTCATAAACGGATTAAAAACATGCTCTAAAATTTTTGAACCAGGTAAACCGCGTGGATTATTTTGTGGTTGCTTAATGAAAATATAGAAAATATACTCAGAATCACTATCTGGTGTAAATCCAACTACAGAATAAATGTAGTTATTACCAAATGCATAATACTTACCTGTCTCAGGATTAATCAATTCTGCTGTACCAGTTTTTGTAGCAATCTTTTCACCCTTAATCATTAAATTATGACCTGTACTTCCCGCCATTTCAGTTGCTGCAGTTAGATACTCTAATGTTTTCTTAGCAGTTTCTGGTGAGATTGGGTGTGCTAATTTTGTCTCTTTAATTTCTTTTACTACTTCACCATCAGGCTTTTCAATACGATCGACAAAGCGTAACTTCATCATTTCTCCTTGATTCGCTACCGCAGTAAAAGCTTGCATCATTTGAAAAGCTGTAACAGTAATCCCTTGACCAAAGCCAGTTGATAATTGTTGTAGATATGATTCATATGGATTAATCCCTGCCACTTCATTTTTAAAGCCAGAATCCGTTGACTTCGCAAAGCCAAAATCTTCTAAATATTCTTTCCATTTTTGAATACCTATCTTTTGAACCAAATTAACAAATGCCACATTACTTGAATGAGCAATCCCTTCTAAATAAGTAATATCTCCCCAACCAACCTTATTATAGTCACTAACAACATCATCGTAAATCTTAATACTACCAGATTTGAACTTTTCATTAGGATCAAAGACACCTTCATTAATGGCCGCTGCTAAGGTTAGAACTTTTAATGTCGAACCGGGCTCATAGGCTTCATCTAATAATAGATTGTTCCACATATTGTCAATTCCTTCTTTAGTGGTTGCATTGAAGGTTGGCCGTTGTGTAGCTGCAATAATATTGCCAGTCTTTGCTTCAACTAACATCGCTCCCATTGATACAGGGTCAAATTCTTGATTGACTTCTGTTACCAATGTTTCTAGATACGTTTGTAGACGCTTATCTAAAGTTAAGTAGATATTATTACCACTAACAGGTTCTTTCACAACACGTTCACTACCATAGATGGGATAACCTTTACCATCTGCTAAATATTCCATTAGACCATCTTCACCAGAAAGTTCTTTATCATACATCGCTTCAATCCCCATACGACCTACTAATACTTTTGTTTCTATTCCTTCATCAACTTTAGTATCCACATCCGTATAACCAATTAAATGCGATGCAAAAATGCCATTTGGATAAAAACGACTCGGTGATTGATTAAACTTAATTCCCGGTAACTTTTCAGCATCAATAGCTTGCTTTGTCTGAACAGATAAATTCGAACCCGCATTTCCAAACTCAACTTGATCTACATCTTTTTGCATTAAAATCTTTTTAATATCTTCTGCAGATAAGTTAATATGTTTGGCTAACTTTTCAGCTGTCATATTAATATCGGTTACATGATCTTGTTCCTTATGCTCTTGTGACCATTTATCTGTTAAAACAGCATATAAGGAATAACTTGTTGCATCGACTGCAATTGGCTTACCATCCATATCAAAAATATTACCACGATTGGCAGTTAATAATTTTGTTTTCTTTGTCTGTTGTGCTACTTCTGTATTTAGATTATGGCCGTTACTTTCGCCATTAATCATTACAACATAAAATCTTATTGAAAAAATAAGAAATAGAAAGACCGCGATACCAAACAAGCTTAGGCTCGCAATCTTTCTATTCCTCACTCGTTCTATAGGTTGCTTACTTGAATTTTTCATCATTTTTCAACATTCCTTACATTTTCTTCATTCATTTGAAATCCTTTTTCTTTAGCAATCTCCATTACTCGGTCATACTGTGATAATTCTTGGACTGATTGAAGTAATACATCATTATCTTGTTGGATAATTGTTGTATTGGTTTTAATATCTTGTAATTGATGATTTTTATTAGATACAACCATTGTCGATAAAATTGTAATCGCCGCTAGAAAAGCTAAAAACATAATAGACGCAATCGCAAATGTGCCATAATTCGTCTTCACCTTAACTTGCGGAATAACTGCATCATTTGGAGGACTGATAATTTCAACATTCGGATGAGTTGTGGTATTTGCTTTAGTATTCGTAGTTAAATGATCAAAATATTCTTCTGCTAAAGCCATACAATCCCCCCTCTCTTATCAACTACTTAACTTGGTTTTATTTTGTAATACGTTCGATGACTCTTAATTTTGCGCTTTGAGCACGAGAATTTTGCTCTAACTCTTCTTTCGAAGGTAAAATTGGCTTTCTATTCACTAACTTAAATGGCGCTTTTTCTTCTTCCGATGGTAAAATCGGTAAATTTAATAATGGCGCTTCGACTGTCGAAGCTTGCTTGAACATGGTCTTAACAATACGGTCTTCTAATGAATGGAATGAAATCACACTCACACGTCCACCGACTTTTGTTAATGCTAAGGCTTGCTCTAATGAATCTTCTACAGCAGCTAATTCATCGTTAACAGCAATACGTACCGCTTGGAAGACACGCTTAGCAGGATGTCCACCTTTTCGACGAGCTGGCGCTGGAATTGAGTCTTTAATAATCTCAACTAATTCATCTGTAGTCTCGATTCTTTTCTCTTGACGAATACGTTCAATTCGACGTGCAATTTGTTTTGAGAACTTTTCTTCACCATAACGGAAGAAAATACGAACCAAGTCTTCATATGACCATTCATTAATAATTGTTTCAGCTGTTAATTCAGCCGTTTGATCCATACGCATATCTAGCTTAGCTGCTTTGTGGTAACTAAAGCCACGCTCAATCTGATCCAATTGTGGTGATGATACGCCTAAGTCATATAGGATACCATCCACTTCATAGATACCTAATTTATTTAATTCTTCTTTTATATGACGGAAATTCGAATGGATAAAAGTAACCTTACCCGCTTCTAATTCCTCTTTTAAAAACTCACTAGCATGGTCAATTGCTTGTTGATCTTGGTCAAAGCAATATAAATGCCCTTTATCTGATAATTGACTTAATAAATACTTACTATGACCTGCACCACCTAAAGTACAATCAACGTAAATACCGTCTGGTTTAATATCTAAATAATCTACTGTTTCATTTAATAATACTGTTATATGTTTAAACATTCTCTTCTCCTATTGATCTAAAAACCGAAATCAATCATGTTCTCAGCTAAATCTTCAAAATTCTCTTCTACTTCTTCAGCGAAACTTAGCCAACGCTCTTCGCTCCATATCTCAATGCGGTCAGAAACACCAATAATACGGCAATTCTTCTCTAAGTCGGCATGAGTTCGTAATGTTTGCGGAATATTAATTCTACCTTGTTTATCAAATTCCACTTCTGTTGCAGCAGAATAGAAAAATCTTGTAAATGCACGCGATTCTTTCTTAGATTGTGGTAACTGCTTCAACTTATCTTGCAGTTGTCGCCATTGATCTTGTGGATATCCATAAAGACAGCCATCTAAACCACGTGTAATAATAAAGGAAAAACCTAAATCCTCACGAAATTTAGCAGGAACAATCATACGTCCCTTGGCATCAATCGCGTGTGAATATTCACCAATCAACATATACAGTCCCCCCAATCTTCACTACTTAACCATATTCTACCACATCCCCCCACTTTTCACCACTTTTTATTGAAAATTTAATATTTTTTCATAAACACACTACTAATACACAATATATAGACAGTTCATTTTTATAAAATACATGATATTGTACTATATCCTATATTGAAAGGTGGGGCATGTTTTCTTATAACTAAACTATCCATCAGACAATCAGCTGTTTTTGTAAAAAAAAATCTTATTCTAACTCGATAGATAGCTTCCAAACGTTTTTTCGTTATAAAAAAGACGGCCACTGTACAACACAGTAACCGCCGAAAATTCGTTTTTAAAACGATAAAATTAAATAAAAATGCGTGCCACTTCCAATCCTACTCCCACCAAAACTAATAATAAATAGCTCAGTGAAAAGAAACGATGAACAAACACCCATGGATTAAAATCTTTCTGACGTAATAATAATACTAATAAACTAGTTAAGGAAACAACGAATAATATATAGGGAAAAACTGATACATTCAATACTATTCGACTAGTCGTTAAGACCCATACTAATGTTAAAGGTAATAATAATTCACGCCTTGTAATATAACTATCTTCGGAATAATATAATCGCTTACCGACTACTAACTTCAATGCTATATAACAACCAATTAACGCCAAGATTAAACTAAGCTCATAAAAAATACTAATCATCAAACCTTCCCACCTTTTACCTATACTTGAGTTATCTCCATTACACAGTATACCTTACTTTAGACAAAAAACCTATACCAATTCGCACGCTAACTTAAATTGGTATAAGTTTTGTGAATTTATGTGATGATAATCGGAATTCTTTTAATATTTTGTTCTAAAATTTTAGCCGAATCCGCCAAACGATAGACTTGATCTATTTGATATTGCTTTTTAAAGATATCTTTTGTACTAGCATAATTCGTAATAAATGGCACAGCGCTTGATTTCTTTAATGCTTTTAAGTATTCACGACCATTTGATGAAAAGCCTAACACTTGAATCGCTTGATTACCTTCCGAAAAATAGCGCTCCACTTCTTCTTTTGTAATACCTAATAAACAATATATCAATAATCTTTGTAAACGAGTCTGCGTCCAACGCTTATTCTTAACCACTGCCAAAAAGTCAGCAAATGAAGTAGCGCTACTAGCAAACTTTTTCAAACGAACTTCAATTCCTTCATTCATTTGATAAATCTGACGCAATTCTTCTTCACTCCAAGTCACCAAGCGGTATTGTAATAAAGACCAATAGGATTCCCACGACACAATAGCCTGTTTATCCAAAAATTCAGTTAATTCTTCCTTAGATAAAGCTAATTGTTTAGCTAAAAAACTATCATCTACATGCAATTGACTACTAGATTGACACAACACTTGCCGAATCGCCGTACCACTAGCAAATTGCTGTAGATAAGCCTCTTCATCATTATGATTAGCTCCCACACGCTTAATTGGAAAAATCTCCATCTTAGGTTTCTCCTTATGAATCGCTTTTAAATAAGAAAAACCTAATTGCTGATTGGGATTTTTTAGAATTTCTTGCAATGCACAAGCTTTTGGATATTGCCTAGCTACCAGTTCTGCTATTTGTCTAGGATAAGATAGATGCTTTAAGTCTTTTGCTTCTTTTAAACTTTGATGCAGTTTATCTTCAATTGAACACCACTGCTCAAAAGCTCTAGTAAACTCTTTACGACCAGCTTCCTCACTACCAAATGACAACGCAAAACATCCAGCATCCGCCAATAAACAAACACCCGCTTTGGCAAAATAATCACTCGACTGAACACAAGCAATGGTTGGAACTTCTAAAATAATATCCGCTCCCTGCTTCAAAGCCATCTTCGCTCTTGTCCACTTATCAAAAATCGCCGGTTCACCTCTTTGAACAAAATTACCACTCATCGCAACAATAATGACGTCCGCACCACTCTCACGCTTAGCACATTCAAGTTGATACTGATGCCCTTGATGAAAAGGATTATATTCAGCAATAATACCACAAGCTCTCATCATCAATCACCTCAATTATTTACGACAAACAAAGAACCAACGTGACGCATCAGCCGTAACAGGTCCTTCACCAAAGTTTTCTTGTACATCAATAAAATCAAATCCAACCGCTTTTAATTCACGTAAATAATCATCCATTGGGAATGTACGCTCAACGTGAACTTCTTCAAAACGATTAAACTTACCATCTTCATCTTCTATAAACATTTGTACCACATGCTCAACCGAACCAGGCCATTCATATTCGTAACTTTGCCATAAAAACGCTAAATCATCGACTGTATAATTATATTGATAACCAGGGAACACTTCCGTCATTTGATGCCATGAATGTACATCGAATAAGAATAAGCCGCCCTCTTCCAAGCAATCATATACCGTCTTAAAAACTTGTTTCGTTTGATTAAAATCTGTTAAATAACATAAAGAATCCGAATATAATGTCACCATATCACACTTATTCAAGCTAGATAAATCACACATATCGCCTTGTAGCCATTCTAATGTACCAGAAGTTGATTTATTTTTAGATTTTTTCTTAGAAGAGCCTTGTGCTTCACTTGCTGAACTAGCTAAGTTCCAATCATCTAACGCTTTAAATCCTTCCGCTAAATCTACACCATCTTCCCCTTTTAAAATCTCTAATAATTCCCAGTCTTCTAATTCCTCTAAAGAATCAATCATTGCTTTTTCACGAGCAACTGCTAACATATCCTCAGATAAATCTAATCCCACAACATTAAAACCATCCTTGGCTAACATTCTTGCGATGGCACCAGTACCGCACGCTAGCTCTAAACAGTTATTAATTGGACGTTTTGCATATGAATCAATATTCTTTTTAGTAAAAGATAACCAGTCCGCATACACAGACTGGTCCATAACTTCATCATATACTTCCGCAAATTTTTTGAAAGTCATAAGATTTTACCCTACGCTTCTGTTGCTACATTTACGATTGGTGCATCGCGCCATAATTTTTCTAAATTGTAAAATTCACGTTCGCCTGGAGCAAAGACATGAACAATCACATCAATTAAGTCCATTAGCATCCATTTACCGCCATCTTTACCTTCAATTGCTTTAACAGTAAATCCTGCTTCCCAAACTTTATCTTCAATTTCATCAACGATTGCTTTTACTTGCTTCTCGTTTTTACCACTCATTACCACAAAATAGTCTGCCACAGATGTTAAACCATTTACATCTAAAGCGACAACTTCTTGTGCAATTTTATCTTCAGCCGCAGCTAAAACAACTTCTAATAATTCTTTATTTTGATTAGTCATTTATTTTCCTCTTTTCTATTTATCTGCTTTATGCGCTACTAATTCATTATATACTTCAATTGCTTCTATAAAAATATCCGCTTCAATATCAATTAAATAATGTAATGTATGCTTCATCATAAAGCATACTCCTTCAAATAAGTCTTGATTCACAATTCTTCTAGCTTCTTCAACACCCGGATAGTCACGACCATCCTCAGTAGCATCCGCCATAAAAATAATTTGCGATAAGGTACTCATTTCTTTCCCACCAATTGTATGCTGATAGACAGCTAGTTGAATCTCTTGGTCAGTAATGCCAAATTCTTCATCAAGTAATTTTGAAGCAACTGGTCCATGTAAGATATTCGAGTTTTGTTGGTGATATGACGCTGGAAGTCGATACAAGACTGCTAAGCGTTGTAACTCTTCTACTGGTATATCTTTAGCATAATCATGAACAAGTGCCGCTAATGCCGCTTTCGTCTCTGATACGCCATATTTTTTAGCTAATTGAATTGCTTTTTGTTCGACTCTTAATGTGTGCTCGAAGCGACTTTTACGCATGTTGGCGCTAATTTTCGCTAATAATTCTTCTCTTGCTAGTAAACAGTATGGTGTAAAGTCATTAATCATGTTGATATAGCCCTCTTTCTAGTATAAATTCTTCTACTGATGTTGGAACCAAATAACGAATGCTTTGTTTATCTTTAATACTATTACGAATCATTGTTGAACTGATATCTATCATTGGACTATCAATCCATTCTACGGGATAACTTGATTCAACCTGATATCCTACTCTTTTAACTGCTACAAAAGTTATTAAATCGAGTAATTCATCAATACGATACCACTTCGGCAAATACTCAACCATATCGCCTCCAATAATAAAGTAAAATTCCTTATTCGGATATCGTTCAACTAATAATTGCATTGTATCAAAAGTATAGCTTTTCCCCAGACGTTCTAATTCAATTAATTCCAATCCAAACCCCTCATTACCTGCAATTGCACGCTCTAACATTGCTACTCGTAACTCAGCATCAATGGTCTTTTTCGTATCAATATGAGGTGGTTGGTTACTAGGCATTAATAAAACTTTATCTAAACCTAGTTGACTTTTTGCTTGTTCAGCCATAATTAAATGCCCAATATGCACCGGGTTAAAACTCCCCCCTAAAATCCCAACTCTTTCTTTTGAATTATCACCGACTGATTCTTGTATCATTTTGAATTACCCTCTTTTTGAAAATGCTTTTTCAAAACGTGTTGATAATTCTCTATTTTTTTCTTTTACAGCTTGTTTATATAACACTACTGTATGACCAATTGTTTGAACAACTGTCGCTCCAGTCGCTTTTTCTAATAAAGCTGCTACTTCTGAAGTTTCTTCATCAGTATTTTGTAATAAACCAACTTTAATTAACTCGCGCTTTTCAACAGCTGCTTTAATTTGGAACATCATTTCATCACTTAAGCCACCTTTACCGATTTGGAAAATTGGTTTTAAGCCATGTGCTTCTTTTTTTAAGAATTGTTTTTGTTTACCTGTAAATGTCATATTAATTATTTTCCCCCTATATTAAATTACTGAATCACGAATCATTACATTAACTTGTTTGGGACGCCATACTTCAACCACACCTGGCTTATGGACAGTTACCCAACCTAATCCAGCAATCACAATATCACTCTTACGTTTCACAGTGAAGCGTGTCTTAACTAATTCTGGATAGTCTGCTGCTGATTCTTTTGATGGCGGTGTTAAGATGCCACCTTTATGTTTTGCATAAAATTCTGTTGCTTTTTCACGTTTTGTACGGTGTAAGTCAATCTTTTGTGGAGTATAGAATGTTAATGAATTCTTTTCACCTTCGACATAATCCACACGTGCCACACCACCAATAAAGATTGTTTGTTCCGCATTTAATTGGAATGTTTTTGGTTGTAATTCCTTTTGCGGTAAGACAGCATTCACATCTTTATCTGATAAATAGTGAGCGATTTGTTGACGGTGAATAATCCCTGGCGTATCAATTAAACTACTATGCTCATCAAATGGAATATGAATCTGACCTAATGTTGTACCTGGGAATTGAGAAGTTGTAATAACCTCTTTATCGCCACCGATACTTTGGATTAACTTATTAATTAAGGTTGATTTACCAACATTTGTAACACCAACGACATAGGCATCTTTACCTTTACGGTGTTTGTTGATGGCATTTAATAATTGGTCAATATTAACACGTTTATTACCACTTGTTAAAATTGTGCCAACTGGTTTGATACCATATTCTTTTGCTTGATTTTCGATCCAGTTCTTAATCTTGTTACGGTTTACTACTTTTGGATATAAATCCACTTTATTGGCTACGAATAATACCGGATTATCCCCAACAAAACGTTTTAATCCTGAAATCATACTGCCATATAAATCAAAGACATCAATAACAAAAACTACTAAAGCGTCCTTATCTGCAATCCCTGATAACATTCTTAAAAAATCATCATCTGTTAATGAGGCTGGATGCAATTCATTATAGTGGCGTAATTTAAAGCAACGTTGACAGTATACATCTTCATTATTGTCTAATGATTTTTGTAGTGCTTTCTTCGGTGTATAACCAATCTCTTTTGGTTCTTCTGTTTGGATGTCTACACCACACCCGATACAGGCATATTGATGCTCATGTACTTGTTCATTATTCATTCCTTCAGTCATTAGACTTTACCTCCCATAACATTGCTAAATTCTTACCATATAATGCTTTTAAAATCATTTTTTCAAACACACGATTAATCCGTGTTCCAAGTCCATCATTTTTATCTAAAGGCTTCACCAAAATGGTCTTCAAACCAAATGTTGTTCCTCCTAAAACATCCGTCATTAATTGATCGCCCATCATGACAATTTGCTCTTTAGGACACTTCACTACTGACATTGCCTGTTCTAACCCTTTATGAAATGGCTTTAAGGCTGGATATACAAAAGGTACCTCCACTTGCTTGGCAACTTTTTCAATACGGCTACTCTTATTATTAGACACTAATACAACTTGGATTCCTGCTTCTTTCATTTCATTAATCCATTTTGTTAACTCTTGCGTTGCATTCGGATTTTTAGGTGAAATTAATGTATTATCTAAATCCGTAAAAATTGTTTTAATATTGTGTTTAACAAAAAAACTAACAGGAATATCTGAAAAACGTTCCTTTAACCATGTTGGTGTAAATAGTTTTAACATTTTTTAAATCTTTCTCCTTTTTTCGTTCAATACGATGAAAGAACCATAGCATTTACAAAGACATGCAAAAGCTATGGTTCTGTCAAATTATGATTAGTCTTGTAAAATTTCAAAAATTTCGATTGCTACCAAATCAATATCATCAAAACGGAATGTTTGTTTAGCTTCTAAATCTTCTAATTCAAAACTATCCTGTTCTTGATTAAATGTTACAACACATCTTTCAACGCCATTTTTTTCAAAACGACGAATCTCGATATCTGTGTTTTGATCTGCCATTGTTTGTAATCGTTGTACAATTGCTACTAATTGTGAAGGTTTCATAAATTTACCCCTTTCAAACTTTCTCTATTTATTTTAACACAAAATTCCTTGTGAGACCTATATAACATACCAAATATTTTAATTTTTTTCACTAAAAACCTTAAATATTTTCTAGATTGTTGAATATAAGCGCATTAATGCTTGAGTTCCATCGTTTTGATAGCCCTCATCACACAAATCTTGGTATAATTTTCGTGCTAATTTTGTGCATGGTAAGTCCAAATTCATCTTTTCAGCTTCATCCAAAGCAATCGACAAATCTTTTAAAAAGTGTTTCACGAAAAATCCTGGCGAATAATCACCTTTTAAAATTCTTGGACCATAATTTTCTAGCGACCAATTCCCAGCGCTTCCGCCACCAACTGTCTCTAATACATCCGATAAATTCAAGCCACTTTTGTCAGCATAGGCTAACATTTCTACTAAGCCAGTCATTGTACCGGCAATCATAATCTGATTAGCCATCTTGGTATGTTGACCTGAACCTGTTGTACCTTGTAATTTAATGGTTTTAGAAAAAGTCTCAAAAATCGGTAGTGCTTTTTGGAAAACTTCTTTGTCGCCACCAGCCATCGTTGATAGTGTACCACGTTTTGCCCCTAAATCGCCACCAGAAACTGGCGCATCGAGAGCAAAACATGAATTTTCTTTGGCCGTCTGATAAATTTCTTTGGCTAAAGTTGGCGTACTAGTCGTCAAATCGATTAAAATGGTATCCGGTTTAACACTTGAAAAAATTCCTGCTTCACCATAATAGACTTCTCTCACATCACTAGGATACCCAACAATTGTCAAAATTACTTCTGCATGTTGGGCTACCTCTGCTGGTGTATTACACCAAGTAGCGCCTGCTTTGATTAATTCTAAAGCTTTTTCTTTCGTACGGTTATAGACAAATAATGGATAACCTGCTTTTAAGATATGTGTTGCCATAGCTTTTCCCATGACACCTGTACCAATGAATCCCACTTTAGTCATGAATCTCATCCTTTATCTTTTCAATTGATTTTAAGATATATTTCGGTGTTAATTTATTTTGCTCATGCTGTAAATGCCAATTATATCCAGCGATTGCAGAATTGTATAAGTCTAATACTCGATCCGCAAAGGTTGCCACTGATATTTCTGAAATTAATGAGGCACGTAATTGTTCCGCTAATTCGGTATCAATCGTATAATTCATATATTCTAAAATTGTTGACGCAAGCTCTTCATCTGAGTGGCATAACACCCCCAAGCAAGTATCTGTTAATAAACCGTTTAAGTAATCATTGTATTTAGCGATTACTGGCACACGATTCACTAATGCTTCTAAATAGGTTAAGCCTTGACTTTCAGATTCTGAAGCATTGACGTATAAATCAGCCATTTGATAATAGCGGTAAACTTGTTTTGGATCGATTTCACCAGTAAATTGAATATAATCTTCTAAATTTAAATCCCTTGTCTGTTGTTCTAAGACTTTTCGCTCAGGTCCATCCCCGACAATACATAGACGCACATTATCATTAGTTGCAATAATTTCTGGCATTGCTGCTATTACTGCGGCAATATTCTTCTCCTGTGACACTCGACTTAATGATAATAACACAAATTCATCCTTTGTATAACCTAATTCATAGCGTAATTGTTGTGCTCCTGAAATATCTTGTTCTGGAATCTCAACACCGGTTGGAATAACACGTATCTCTTGTAAAACGCCATAACGCAACAGGGTATCCTTTGTCATTTGACTAGGTGCAATGACTCCACTTGTTTGATTACAAAATGATTTTGAAATGTAAGCGACATGAGCCGGCTTCAAAACTTTACCATTCGCAATATAATGTAAATACTTTTCATACATGGTGTGATATGTATGTACTGTTGGAATTTTTAGCATATTTGCTACCACACGCCCTAATAAACCTAATCCAAATTCTGTCTGCGTGTGAATAATATCTAAATTATGTTCCTTTGCAGCTTTATATGCTTTTCCCCATCCATTAACGGCAATTCTTCTCTCTTTAAAAGAAAAAAGTGGAATACTTCCTAAGCGAACGATATTATGCTCTAAAGCTGTAGCCTTAGGATCTGTCGTTGTAAAAATAATCACCTTATGACCTCGACGTTCTAATTCTTCTTTTAATACACGAATTGATGTCGATACGCCACTAACTTGTGGGAAATAGGTATCTGTAAAAATACCGATATTCATTTTACTCCCCCTCTATATACATCTAATTAACTCTATAACATTACTATTATAATTGAGGTAGGTATAAATGTCACTAGATAGAGAAGATATTTATACGCTTTTTATATAATTCAGACATATTTAGCGAAAGAGAGCCGACAAAATAGCTGTCGACTCTCGATAAATGATTTATTTCATTATTTTTTGCGTTTAGCTAGACACACTGCGCCAATTCCTGTCATTAGAATACCAATAGTTGCAAATTCTAGTAACGTTTGTGCACTAGTTTGTGGTAAACGCATGTAAGACATTGATGAGCTTTTTAACGGTGTGACGTTATTGACTGGTTTGCTAGTGTTATTTTGATTATTGTTTGAGTTATGATTATCAGTTTGTGGACTATCGACTGGTTGGTTAGGTTTAGTTGGGTCTGTGCTATCGTCTCCATTATCTGGATTGATTGGTTTGTCTGGATCTGTGCTATCGCCTCCATTATCTGGATTGATTGGTTTGTCGGAATCTGTGCTATCGCCTCCATTATCTGGATTGATTGGTTTGTCTGGTTTTGTGCCATCACCATTATCTGGGTCGACTGGTTTGTCTGGATCTGGAGAATTTGGATCTAATACGTGAACTTCTACTTTAACCAAATCGCAACTACCATCTGCATAGTTAACTTCTACTTGAATGGGGTCTTTATCACCATGAGTTGAGGTATCTGGAATATTAGTAATTGCTCCGATTGTTGCTTTAACGTCTTCTGGTAATGTTACGTGTTCTTTTACCATGTCTTTTGTGATTTCTGTTCCTACAGTTACTTCAATCTCTTCTGTTGTAGGTTCATAAACTTCATTATCAGGGATATCTGTTACACATAATGGAACTTCGACTGTATCAATTGTACCATCTGGATAAGTTACTTCGACGATTAACGGATCTTTGTCGCCTGGTGTCATTGTATCGCGTGAACCGGTGATTTTAGTGATTGTTGCTTCAATGTCTTCTGGTAATGTTACATGTTCTTTTACCATCTCATCTAAAATATTCATGCCTTGTGGGACTACTATTTTTGTGGCTGTTGGAGTGTATTTATCGGCATCTGTTGGAGTTATTGGTTTTTCTGTGACATGGACTGGGACTTCAACGATATCTGTACTACCGTCTTGATAAATGATGGTTACTTTGATTGGTGCTTTATCACCTGCTATGTCGGTTGGAGGGGTGGTGCCATATTTGACTTCTTTAATTGGGGCATCTGCTGGAATAGTGATGTGCTCTTTAATCATGTCTGGAGTAATTTTCTCTCCAACTATTACTTCTATTTTTGTGGCTGTTGGAGTGTATTTATCGGCATCTGTTTTTCGAACCTTAATTATAACGTCAATATCATCATCTGAGCCATCTGCATAAGTGACCTCTACTTCAACTTTAAACTCAGCACCTACAATTAGTTGTTCAGGTGTTGGGATTTTGTTTTTGTTATCTATTTTTTTCGTTAATTTTTCTGGATGGGGATAACGTGGAACACTTACTTGGTTTAAAATCATTTCTTCGGTAATGGTTGCTCCTGGTGATACCCATAAAGTTTTTGCTACTGGTTCATATTTATCGTCATCATCTTTTTTATCGATTGTTGTTGGGGTGTTTTCTGTGATTGTTTTTTCTGGTGTTGTTTCTGCGGAATTTGTTTCTGCAACTGGGATTTCCATTGTTGGTAAGGTTGGAGTTTCTGGAGTTGTTGTTACTTCTGGAGTTGTTGGTGGTGAGTCTAGTGTTTCTTCTTGTGTTTTTGGGGTATTTCCTTGATTAATTGCCAAATTAGGTGCTTCTACTAAAAAACTATTTTCTAAAGGAGTGGATGAATCCAACTCGCTTGCTAGTACAGCTGTTGGGAGCATTACCCCTGACATGATTGTACCAATTAAGACTGAACCTACACCTACTTTGAACTTTTTGATGGTGAATTTTTGCTTTGTTTCACGCATGTTTTTTCTTTGCATTGCATTTTCCTTCTTTCTTTAGTTTTTTGATTTGAGCTCATTATAAACTCATAATCAGCAAAAAGTAAATATAGAGTACCTTTCACAAAGTATTCGAAAAAATATTGATACAAATGGGTTTTCAGCCTATTTTGCAATGTTTTACATAAAAGATTCGGTTTATTGTGATAAATTAGATTTTTTTCATAAAAAAAGAAATCATGAAGTAATTTGCTATTCTCTTTCTCTTTATATTATTGTTAATTGTCATAATTGATTATTTTTCGCAACAAAAAAAGACCTCTTCCCTTATGTATGGAAAAAGCCTCAGTATTTACTACTTTATATACTTCTTGAAACGCCCGTGATTAAAGCCGCAATCATTCTACTTTATTCTATAAATTCTTTGATATCTTCAACACTTAAACTAGAATCACAAATAACTTTTACTTGACCATTTTTTACAACGATTAAAGCTGGAACAGTTGGGATATTATGAGCTTTACGAAATGCTTGAATATTCTCTAAGTCACTTGCTTCACGTGATGGAACAAAATAAGCTTTTTGCCCTTCGACTGCTTCTTTAAATTTTGGCGCAAATTTTTGACAGAATGGACATCCACTAAATCCCATAAACGCCACCATATTCCCTTTAGTATTAATTGTTTCTGTAATTGTCGCAATAGTTATGGTTGTTAAACTTGCAACAGCTTCTGAAAAAGTCATCTTTCGTACATCCCCTTTTGATTTTTTATCTGTTTCTTTTATTAATTCACGATATTTTTTTCTTAAATATACCGAACGTCCAATAAAACCTACTAAAACACCAAAAATTAAGCCACCTAAGATATTATCGATTGCTAAACCAATTAAAGCCCCTACGATAATACCCACCATCATAATAACATTCAATGTGGTTAATTCACGAATTTTATCTCTATTTTGATTCATATATCCCCCAATTATGCCTTAAATTTTTCTTTATGTGCTGGTTGAAAGAAGATATTTCTAAAAATGAAATAATACAATCCAATTAACATATACATCACAGCCGCACATTGTAAATATCTATTCCCCATCATATTAGCCGTTACTAAATAAAATGCCCCACCTAATGAAAAAATAATGATATTAATACTATAAAAAATTAATTTCCAATATTCATGAGTCTCCCCTTTTAATAACATTCCTAAAGTAAAGCCAGCATCCGTTAAATATCCAGTAAAATGCGAAGTCCTCACTAATGTACCACGATAAAAGATAAACATACCATTTTGAGAACCAACAATAAATGCTAGTAACCATGTAATATATCTACCTAAATCAAAAAATGTACTAACTGAAAATAAAATAGCACCATAACACATTAATAATACCCCATAACGATGCTTTAAGCCGAATCTTTTATCAGAAAAAAACATACCACTCACAGCACTCCCAATAAAGAAACTCGCCAAAACCATCATACTAAAAAAGAACCCTCGCCAATTACCATGAAAGGCTTGGATAGAAGTCTTAGTAATCGTTCCCGTCACATGGGTTACCGGCGTCGCAAACGATACAATCGTCGCTACATTAATATATCCTGATACTAGACTCAACAAATAAATCCAGAGTGTTAACCATACTCGATGTTCTTTAATTGCCACTTTTTTTCTACTCAAACTCTCTTCCTATCTGCCTCACTTCTTACGGTTCAATCGGTACAAATCCACATGCCGTACCATTCAACTCACTAAGTTCAAAAATACAACGACCAGTTTTGGTAACCAAGCAAGGTACACCAACAAATCCCCATTTTTTACGTTCCTCAAATTCTTGGCGTTCATCTCGCAAACGCAAAAATTCTTTCAAATTCGCCATGCTCGCAGTAATATCAACTTTTTCATATTCCAAATCTAGCTTATCTAACTCGGCTACAAAAGGTGTTGTATCTGGGCACAGACTACTATAATACAAAATATGCTTACTCATGATGACAGTCCTTTCCTCTTTAATTGTTGTAATGCTTGTCGTGCTAAATGGTCACTCCCTTTATTATTGCCATCAGGAACCCACTCACACTCAAAAAAACTACATTCTTCTATTAACTCTAAAATATCTTGCAAAATTATACGATATTCATTACGTTTTACATACTTTTTTCGAATCGCATCAACTGCAAGTTTAGAATCTGAATATAGAAAAATCATGTCATTTATTTTATGCTCTTTTTTCAAATATTGCAAGGAAAAACGAATCGCCCACAACTCAGCAAAGTGATTATCACAAAGAACATCAATTTCTGCTGTTAGTTGTTCTTGTTGTCCCTGTGTTACTATACACACTCCCACAGCCGCCAAGCCTGGATTCCCGGCTACGGCCGCATCTGTATATACTCTTATCATTATTTTTTAATAACCGTAACATTCGTCGCTTGAAGTCCACGAACACCCTCAGCTACATCATACGTTACCTGTTGATTGTCTTCTAATGTTTTAAATCCTTCACTATTAATTCCAGTAAAAT
Organism: Granulicatella balaenopterae; assembly: GCF_900111135.1. Lineage (GTDB taxonomy): Bacteria > Bacillota > Bacilli > Lactobacillales > Aerococcaceae > Granulicatella > Granulicatella balaenopterae. The sequence continues at coordinate 68,152 of NZ_FOGF01000005.1, forward strand.
GAACAAACACTTCTTCATTTGTACCATCTTCTACTAAAAATCCATAGCCTTTTTCATTATTAAACCACTTTACAGTTCCTGTTTTCATGACGATTCCCCCTTAGTGTGTTTCTTTCAGTAATTTCGGCAATCTCTCTAATACTTCATCATCTGATGATGCTAAAAAAAGATTCGCCTCTAGCGCAACAAGTGTTAATTCTAGCCACTCTTCAATTGAATCAATATGCTCATCAATAAAGGGATACAAACTTAATAAATCAGAATAAAAGTATTGTACCAACATCTCTGTTAATGATGCATCCTTATCCTCCATTAAAGCACGAATCTTACCTTCGCCTTCTAACCAAAATATATGTTGCTGTAATAAGTATAAAGCCTTTTCATAAATTTTTCTATCCTTACCGTGCCATTTTATTAAAATTGTTTCTTCCTCACTAAAAAGATACCAGTCTTGTAATAATTGGGTCTTCGCAATGCTTGGAATATGTTCGGCTTGCAACAGTAATGGTAAGATTAATTGACGCTTATCCCAACGTAAATTAAGACATCTCTGAACTAAATACATTGCTGCTTCTGGATTAATATCAACTTGTTGTTCCAAGTTATTTAATTGCTCCTTAATCGCTTGAACTATTTCAATTTCTTGCAAGCGTAATAAATTATCAGCTTGTTCTTTTATTAATTGATAGTCTGAATATTTTTCCCAATCAACTTCTTCTAGTAAATATAAATACTTTTTCTGGTTTAATAATGATTGGAAATAATATGGAACTAGTTCTTGATTCAAAGGATTCTCAAGCCAAATTTCACCTTGATTATCAACAAAATCTTCTATTTCTTCAAAATGAGCTAAGTCTAAACATACCTCAAAATATACACGCACTATCGTTGGATCAAGCTCTTCTTCTAACAAGTCTTTTAATAATGTGCATGCTTGTTCTTGATTGCCTTCTTCAAGTGATGCCCTAATTTCAACCATTAATTCCGTATTATTACTTGTCATATTCTACCACCTTACTCATCTATATAGAGAAAAAAGACTAAAACGAGTGTTCTAGTCTCTCAATTAATCTTCCACTACCTCTTTTATTTCTTCTGCTGATTCATCCTCAACTGTCATAAATTCAACAATATCTTTAAAATTAACAATTGTGCGATCTTCGCAAATATCTTTCATTACATCATTAGATCGTTCCCAATCAATTGCTACTACTGCACTATTCGTTAATAACTTTTCAATCTTACCGATCATCTCTTTTTCACGGAAAGTAAAACGAATGCAATCGCCAACATCTGGACGAATAGACTCTTTAATCTTTTCGATAATGGTAATTGCTTCTTCATAAGGAACTCCCAAAATATGTGCAATACGAGACTTGCTTGTTCCTTTACGTAATTCCGTTTCAACATTGGCCTTAATTTGTTTAGTGACTTTTAATGTCATATTATCGCCTCTTTTCTATGTGCTAGTCTTTAATCTACACCAGTACATTTACATTATACCATATAATAGGCAAAAAATCTTCACTAACCCTTTAGAGTCTCTGATTGAATAGTTTTATCGAATACAATGTGATAGACATCACTATTTTCTTTGAGTTCTAATGGATAATTCGTACGATAGATGCTATGTGTTGGGAATTGTTCTAGAAACATCACAAAACCTCCCGGATAGATATTCACCATTTTAGTAAAAACATTATCTTGATCAATAATGATGGTCTTGACTTCGCTAATATCTTTAACCCAAGGCGTATCCACTTCAAAATATTGTCCTGGTGAAATGTGGTATTCATACTTCAAAATTGTAATCATATCTTCTAACATATTAACCCCTCCAAAAATGTATTCGTTTACACTTTCATTATACAAAAGATTATAGTGTTGAGACAAATCATTGCTATTATTCATATGATTTAAGCACAAAACATTCACAATTCACTGATAAGTTATGTGAATTATTAGTTCATTTATTTCTTTTTTCGGAAATGAATATTTTTACTAAGCAAAAAAACAGACCGACAAGATGCCAGTCTGCTCTTTATTTCTTCATTTGAGTAATACCTCATTTTTCCTGATAAGAAGTTTGGTATTCCCTTTGTGGTATTCATCCCCTCAAGTGAGTTGTTACTATATTATGACTTTTTTGCAAATATTACCTGTTCATCTACTAATTGTGCTTCAATGGTATCCCCAGGCATTACATCACCTTTAATCATGACTTTAGCAAGTGGTGTTTCGACTTCACGTTGGATGTAACGTGCGATTGGACGAGCACCGTAGATTGGATTATAAGCATTATCGCCAATCCATTCTTTAACTTCATCTGATAATGTTAATGTAATTTCTTGTTCGGCTAAGCGTTCTGTTAATTGACGAGTCATCTTAGTAATGATACCTTTAATGTTTTCACGTGATAATGGTGTGAAGAAGATTGTTTCATCAATACGGTTTAAGAATTCTGGTTTGAATTGTTGTTTTAAGACAGATTCTACTAAGGCTTTTGTTTCCGGATTGATAGTGTCACCTTCATTATCTAATAGGTATTGTGAACCGATATTACTTGTCATAATTAAGACAGTATTCGTGAAGTCAACCACACGTCCTTTAGAGTCTGTTAAGCGTCCATCGTCTAATACTTGTAATAAGATATTGAATACGTCTGGGTGAGCTTTTTCGATTTCGTCTAATAGGACAATTGTGTATGGGCTTCTTCTTACAGCTTCTGTTAATTGGCCACCTTCTTCATAACCGACATATCCTGGAGGTGCTCCGACTAAACGAGACACAGCGAATTTTTCCATATATTCACTCATATCGATACGAACCATGTGACTTTCTGAATCGAATAAATCTTCAGCTAATGATTTGGCTAATTCTGTTTTACCGACACCTGTAGGACCTAAGAATAGGAATGATCCGATTGGGCGATTAGGATTTTGTAAGCCAGCACGTGAACGTAAGACTGCATCACTAACTTTTGCGACAGCTTCTTCTTGTCCGATAACACGTTGATGTAAGGTATCTTCTAAGTGTAATAATTTTTCACGTTCGCCTTCTACTAAGCGAGTCACAGGAATACCAGTTAAACGTCCAACTACACGAGCGATTTCTTCTTCGGTAACGGATTCTTGCACTAAACGTTCGGCAGTGCCTGCTTTTTCAGCTACTTTTTCTTCTAATTCACGTAATTCACGTTCTAAACTTGGGATTAACCCATGACGCAATTCGGCAGCCCGACCTAAGTTATAATCACTTTCGGCTTCTTCTAATTCGTGACGAGCTTTATCGATTTCTTCACGTTTGTTGCGGATTGAATTGGCTTCTTCTTTTTCGATTTCCCATTTCATTTTTAGAGAATTTGCTTCTTCACGTAATTCAGCTAATTCTTCTTGTAAAGTAGCTAGGCGTTTTTTAGAAGCGTCATCGTGTTCCATTTTTAAGGCTGCTTCTTCAATCTCTAATTGCATTAAACGACGAGTTACGGCATCTAATTCAGTTGGCATTGAGTTCATTTCTACTCTGATTGTTGCACAAGCTTCATCGACTAAATCAATTGCTTTGTCTGGTAAGAAACGATCAGTGATGTAGCGATTTGATAATGTTGCAGCGGCTACTAAGGCGGCATCGTGAATATTTACGCTGTGATGGATTTCAAAACGTTCTTTTAATCCACGTAAAATAGAAATTGTATCTTCAACACTAGGTTCTTGTACTAATACTTTTTGGAAACGACGCTCTAGGGCTTTATCTTTTTCCATATTTTCACGATATTCATCTAATGTAGTGGCACCAATACAGTGTAATTCACCACGCGCAAGCATTGGTTTTAATAAGTTCCCAGCATCCATTGAGCCTTCTGTTTTACCAGCACCAACAATTGTATGGATTTCATCGATGAAAAGAATGATTTCACCGTCTGCTTTAGTGACTTCTTTTAAGACACCTTTCAAACGTTCTTCGAATTCACCACGATATTTTGCACCAGCAATTAAAGCACCCATGTCTAATGAGAAAATTGTTTTTGATTTTAAGTTCTCTGGTACGTCTTTACGGACAATACGTTGTGCTAATCCTTCGATGATGGCTGTCTTACCAACACCAGGTTCCCCGATTAGGACGGGATTATTTTTTGTTTTACGAGATAGGATACGGATTACATCACGAATTTCTTCGTCACGTCCGATTACTGGGTCTTGTTTGCCTGATTTAACGGCTTCATTTAAGTTACGAGCATATTTTTTCAATGCTTCATATTGTTCTTCTTGATTTTGTGAAGTCACACGCTCTCCCCCTCTAAGTTCTTCAATTTTTTCTTTTAATACTTTTTCAGTGATGCCATATTCAATTAATAATTTAGCAATTGGATGATGTGGTAAATGCATTAAAGCTAGTAATACAACTTCCACAGCGACATATTCATCTTGGAACTCACTGCGAATCTTTTCTGCTTCAGCAAATACTTGATATAAGTTTGAAGTAATTGATTGGCCGTATTGTACATTACCACCCTCAACTACTGAAATACGATCTAATTCTTGGTCAACAATACGATCTAATGGTTCTAATGGTGCATTAACACCCTCATATAAATGTCTAGCAAAATGGTCTGGCTGTAAAAATACCTTCCATAAATGAGGAATGTCAATTTGTTGATGTTTTCTCACAACAGCGATTTGTTGTGCATCGGCTAGCGCTTGTTGCATTGTTGTAGTCATTTTTTCTATGTTCATATATATTCCCCCTTAACAAGATTTCCTTGTATGACCATATAATACACCTTTAGTCAGTAATGGTCAAACAATTTAATCTATTTTAGTCAAAAAAAGTCAAATATTTTTTAGAAAACGGTTCCACACCTCTATTATAAGGAAAATTAGGGATTTTGTTAAGGGCTGAATCGCTGTTTTAATCTATTTTTTAAAGATTTTATCGAAAAAGGTCAAAGAAATTTGCAAGCATCTGTAAAAAATATTGCCGAAACCTAACAAAAAATTTTGCGCATAATAAAGAAAGAAAAATTTCGCTGAAAAATCATTTGAATTGCACCTTGAATATTATATCTTCGCAACCCATACCTATATAAACGCAAAAAAAGACCGCACTAGGCGACCTTTTGAGATGGGACAGTCCATTTTTTTGTTGTTGTGACGGCTTTTTTGTGGTAAATTATACCCATAAAACAAATCAACTACTCTTGGTGCTAGTCTTTTACCATATGGAAAGGCTAATGCCAGGAGTTTTTGTTTATTAGGAATAGTAAACTGTATGTGATTTAGCATTTAACATATTTGGGGTATAAAAATTTGGCAAACAGTTTATTAGTATATTTGATGTAACATTTATATTTTGAATTTTATTAACTCTGCATAATTGATATATCTTTCGACATGAGCTATATCACATTAGCATTCTTCTAATATTTGTTGAGCTTTATGATACTTCTCTTTTCTCTTGATATCTTTTTTGGTCACTTTTTTTAATCTATTTAAGTTGGAATTCTGTTTTAAGTCTGATAATTTAACTGCTCTTGCTATAGGATTCGTTTTTATTGACTTCACATAATCTAAATAGTCTACCGTTTTATCATGTGTCATCAATAGTAAAGCTTCTTTCTGAACGGAATCTAAAAACCAAAAATCATCAACCGTATACAAATCGCTATCCTCTAAAACATCATGTAACAACGCAACGGTTTTAGTTCTAATACCTTTTACGCCTAACGCTACATTGATAGGATGCCAAAAATAAGCTTTTCCAGCCTTATCTTTTTGCCCTTTATGAGCCTTTAACATGATAAAGAATGCTTTAATTAAGTTGCGCATAGTATTCTTCCTCAGTTATATCTCTAGTCCAAATATCTCCGAATATTATTCTAGCGTAGAAATCATTGAACTCTTCTTTTCCGTTTTTTATAACATAAAACATCCCATCTTCACACTTAACATACCTATCATAATCTATACAATAATAATATTCTGTTTCCGTTAATGGTTTAGCCATATTGCTCAATCCTTTCTATCTTAAGTGAACTACACACTAAGCTAAAGCTTAGGCGCTTCTTGTTTCGTCCTCTCCTGCGTTTCCTAATCTAATTGATTATTCCTCCGTCTTACAAAAAGTCCACAAGCGTATAAGTTTGGGTAGTTCCTACCCTACTATAACCTATTTTTTATTATGCACTCATGAGGATTCTAAGTCCTTCGTTTTTTATATTCAGTGCAGCATTTATATCTCTATCTAACTCAAGACCACATTCACAACAATATGTTCTATCAGTTAGGTTGAGATGTTTTCTATTGCCACAATGGCTACAAATTTG
>NZ_FOGF01000013.1 GCF_900111135.1 Granulicatella balaenopterae
CGATTTTATTATAGGGCATCAGATGCTTTTTGTGTATAAAAAAATAAATGATGCCATTGAAGAATTTCTTCAACAACATCATTTATTGTAGAACCGCTTTTGTTAGTCCTAACCCTTCTATTGCTTGATGATAATCATCCAAGCATTGGCCAAAACATAGATACTGAACCAGCAAATACTGAATTCCCCTACCATCTTCATGCTCTATCCATTCTATTTCAAAAGGTTTTTGGCATCTATCTGCCAATTTGCTAATAATCTGAAAAAGTTTGGATACTGTTCTTTTATACTTTGACAATAATTCTGACATGGATTACAGTCACATGGCAGCGACTGTTGGCTTTGGTAATATTCTTTATTAGCTGATTGATCGACGTTCATCATCTGCCATCCTTTTATAGGACAACTTCTCTTCATGGGTGAATTGCTTACTTTCACAGATTTTTCGTAAAGTTGCTTGATAGAGTCTATTACCCATTTTATTTAGCGTGAACTGACTTTGAAAAGCACTAGGATTTTTACGAGCCGCTATTGATAGATACCATGCAGCCATCATATAGACATAATACTCATCTGTTTGACCGACTGTAATAACGTCACAAATGTCTTTTTGCAAAAATTCTTGGCGAGCCAATTTCAGACGCATGGCATAACGCTTGGTGAATTCTTCCGTTGACTGCAACCACTCCTTAATTTTTAGCGGTAGTTGGCTTTGATTATTTTTAAATAATGGTGGTAAAAATGAGTCACATGTTTGCCAATTATCAAGATAAGGTAAAAAATTATCAGTTCGTTCTAGTAACCGCTCTAAGTCTTTTTCTTCTTGTAATAAAAATACATGCAAATGATTTTCTTCTAAATACTGATGTGGCAATTCTTGTAAAAATTGATTCACAACATCAGGCTCTTCTCTGACTAAGCGTTTTGCTAATGAACGAATAATTGGAATGCGAACACCGATTAACTGCTGATTGGGAACTAACTTTTGATTGAATGCTAAATATCCTAAATCTTGTTCTTTTAACAACATTTCTTGAATTATTTCCATCTAAAAACCTCCTTTATAAGGTACGATTATATTCGTACTATACAGATTATCATTGCTGCTACGCTGTTTTGATCATTAACTTCATCAAAATGTACTTGATAATCACCATAAAAATTAGTCAACACAATTCTTAAGTAATCCTTTTCCTGTGCATATAGATAGACTGTTTTCTTAGGAGATGTTTGGTGCAAATGAGCAAGTGAATTATGATCACAATCGAATAATGCCATCTGGCAATCGCCTTTTTCGGTTGTTGTAACTAGAGTGATTTGATGGTCGCCTTCTACTTTAAAATGTTTAACTTTCTTTATAGTAAAGTTAGCTTTCTTACAACTAGCCGCTTCACCATTTGGGATACGGTGGCGCTATATTAAGAGTACCGAGCCCATTCTAAGCCATATCAATCCCTTTGTATATAATATATAGATTAGTATCACAATAATAATTGGTAAAATAAAAAAACATCTTTACACTTTCCTCTTTCTACTTAATCCTTGCTGGTTCAAACAGGCCAAAAATGCATGATTTAGTGCTTGCCACGATGGAGTCTGACTTTTTAATTGGTCTGCTTCAGCTTTAACGCGTACTAATTCTACAGCGATAAAGTCGTCGATTACTTGGTTTCTTGGGACTAGATAATCATTCGTGGTCTGATGTTGATTCTTGATTAACATTCCCAGAAACTCTAGAAATACCTCATGCGGCATAAATTTAAGTAAGTCATCAAATGGGACTGCTACTGGACATTCAATTTCTAAGATGTATCGGCAGCTTAATAAGGACTTTAAGATATGGAAATACTTTTTTATTGAGATTTCTGACGATTCTAAGCTTGATTGATAATTAGTTTGTGCGATATTCCAATAGTGATAGACGGATTTTTTACCATCAAAATAAGCGTTAGTGACCTTTTGCAGGATTCCGACTTCCGCTGGTCTAGCCTGATAGACAATTGGTGAATTAATCCATTCAAAGCAAGTCGCATTTGATTTATAGGCTAATTGTAGAAATTTTTTAAGATCCCAACCATTAATATCGAGCGTCTCGTCTAATTGCCATTCAATTACGTCACGCATCTTATCAAGTCTTAGATAATCACTTGGGCGACGCAAATAGATAAACCTAACGTCATAATCGCTATTATCTGCGGCAAATCCCCAAGTCCGACTGCCGGCTTCCACGGCTAAAAGAATAGTCACCTGTTCTTTTATTTCAATTTCTTTTAGTTGTTGTTTAATAATTTCTTGCATATTCCCACCTACCTGATGATTATTTTCGTCCTTATTATAGCAAATTTTCACCAACATTAAAAAGCCTCCGAACACACTTACTGATGAGTGTTCTTTGGCTCATACTATAAAGCCAAGGCAAGTTACGTTACTTATGTGGATTCCTTAGCTTAGACTTATTGAACTTCTTTATAACGTCCTTGATATTTGGCACGAAATTCTTTTGGCGATAGTCCATTTAATTTTTTGAACATTTTAATGAAATAATGATTCGTATTATACCCTGTTGCGAAAGCAATTTCATTAATATTTTTTTCAGTATCTAATAACATTTTTTGTGCTTTTTTAATTCTGACTTGATTAAGGTATTGTGAAAAGCTTTGTTCAGTATCCTTTTTGAATACTTGTCCTAAATATACCGAGTTAACGTGTAAATCATCGGCAATATTTTTTAGTGCTAAATCTTCATTAAAGCGTTCATTTAATACCGCAATTACTTGCATCGTTAATGCTGAATAGCGAATCGGTTGTTTATCACTTACAACTGAAATTAATAAATAACTTAACCAATCATAAATCTGATCAATTGTTTTACTTTGTCGAATAACATCCATTGATTTTTGATAGATGCCCTCACTTAAATAAGAATAATGACGATACATGTCTGAAAATAATAAAAAAGCAATATGACGGGCATCTTCTGGTGAAACTTGTTCAATTTGTAGTGCAGTAAAGATATTTTGAAGAGTAGCTAAAATAGTTTCCTTATCACCTATCATTAGCGCCTTATTAAAGCCCAAAAATTGAGTTGCTGATTTAGGAACTTCAATAATCGCTTTTTCTTTATTACCTAAATTCTGCGGCGATTCATTATAAAAAATAACTTTTTTAACTTGATGGTAACTCTCATATAAGTTCTCCCAATCTCCAACCACCTCACCAGCGAATATCCTGATTTTATCACTACCAAAAAATTCGCGACAACCATCAATGAATCGCAATTCTTCTAATGGCTCAAAATAACTAACAATGGTAATTTCAAAACTATTTTCTACTCTTGAATCAATCACAAAAAATACTTTACGCCACTCTTTTAGCATCAAACGAATACTATCAATTGTAATCTCTTTATCAGCTTTATATACTTTTAAAATCATGGCTCGATAGCCATTTTGAGGTTGGTAATGATTAACTACTTGACAAAAGCGCATAAATTCATGTTCATTTAATTCATCATTTAACCATGTTTTAATAATGCTTTCATAATATAAGGTATCACGAACTTCATCTATTTCTTCTTGATCTAATAAGTCTTTAATTTCAGCTAATTTTTGCTTTAATTCTTCTTTATCAATTGGTTTTACTAAATAGGACTGAATTCCTAGTTCCATTCCTTGGTGAATATAATCAAATTCTTGGTATCCGGAAATAATTAAGCTTTTTATTTTAGGAAATAGTTGATTGACTTCTTTTAATAAATCTAAGCCACTCTTCCCTGGCATGGTCACATCCGTTATCACAACATCAATAGGGATGCTTTTTAGAATTTCCAAGGCTTTTTCTGCACTATTAGCGGTAGCTGCAACTTCAAATCCTAGCTCCTGCCAATTAACAATTCGTTTCAAGCCTTGTAATATCATATATTCGTCATCTACTAATAATACCTGGTACATCATCTCTTTATCACCTCTTTTGGAATTTTTATTTCAATCCCTGTGCCGCATTTTTCTTTTGAAGTAATGTCAAAGCTAACTTGATTATTGAAATAATTTTGTAGTCGTAAGTAAATATTTTTTAAACCAATTGATTCTTGACGCATTTCTTGATCACATTGTAAATTTTGCTGGATTTCTGTTAATTTTTCAGGTGGAATACCACTACCATTATCCCTAATTAGGATAATTACTTGATTGTCTTTAGAAAAAGATTTAATACTAATTACATTATTAATTCTTGTATAGTCAATTCCATGAACAAAATAATTCTCCACTAATGGTTGAATAATAAACTTTGGAATCACAATATCTTGGCAATCTTTTTCAATCGTTACATGATAGGCAATTCGGTCTGGATATCGAATTTGATATAAAAAGGCATATTTCTCACAAAAATCCAATTCTTTTTTTAAAGTAGTTGTCTTTTCTTGGTTGATATTATTGCGCAATAATGCAGCAAAAGCATAGACAACATCTGCCAGTTCATCTTGTTCACAACTAACAGCATACATTCTAATATATTCTAATGTATTGTATAAAAAATGCGGATTAATTTGTGATTGTAAGGCTCTCATATGAGCATCTCTTTGCTTAATTTCAAGTGTATAGATTTCATCGAAGGATTGATTAATATATTCAAGCATTTGATTAATCGCTTCTGAAATCTCTAATAATTCCAATTCCATTCCCTTTGTATCAATTCTAGCTTGCCAATCACCAGCAATTACAGCATGGATCTCTTGGTTAATATTATTGACATTTTTACTATAACGAATAAACACTTTCTTCAATAATATCAATAGTGCCAGACTAATACTAAGATTCATTAAGATAAAGCTTCCAATCTTTTTAGCCATGCTTAGATAGAAATTATGTTTGGCTAATAAAACAACTGAATACATATTACTATCTTCAATATAACGATAAAAATAGCGTTCTTTAATCACTTGTTCAGCCAAGCCGTTCGCATCATCTTGTTTGACAATATTAGACAATAAAGGATTCCCTTTGGCGATATTTTGCGATAATATGCGACCTGACTTTTCTGCCACTATTGTTGAATAGACTTCATCATGCTCCAAATTGTTCTCTTTACGGTTCGGCTTAAAGTTAACATATAATGTCCCGATAACCTGTCCTGAATCAGGATTTTTAATGGAACGTACCAGATAAGCTTTATTACGAAAGACGGGATTCCCCTCAATTCTTTGACCATATGGCTGCCTTTCATCTGCTCGCAAAAAATAATTCAAATCATTTACCACAATATCAATGGAAGATACATCCGGATAAGTATAAAGCATACTTTTTAATTGTTCTGAAGCAAAATCAATTCGCTGGCCTTGATGCCAAGTATCTAATATATCAGAAAAATATTCCGTCTTAGTTTGCGTCATATAATTCATCATATTTTGATAATTTTCACCTTCAAAAAATAACATTTCCATTATGCGACTCGTTTCAATATTTTTATTAGTAACATCTTCTGCCATTTCACTAACTCGAATATCTAATTCGTTCATCGCAATTTGTGTATCATTAATATAAATAAAAATCGCTAAAATAACCGATAACATACCAAAAAACAAAATAATGAGTAAGCTATAAATCTTCATTAAGCGATTAATTAATAAGCCCTTCTTAAACTTTTCAATATAATGGCTAATCTTCTTCATCATAAGCAAACTTTCTTTCTATATTTTCGCGTGAGAATTTGGTAATATAATCAATCAGTAAAATAAAAATTCCCATTGTAAAGAATAAATAAGTTGCCTTATATTGCCAAGTAACAACCGCCAATATCATTGTTGCAGCTAATAAGAATAAAAAGCTTTTACCTGATAAAAACATACTAAAAAATGCTAGCTTTAAATTATCTTTTACACCAATCTCATAATAACTATGAAAGACTAATACATATTCAAAAAAGATTACACTTGCGACTAAACAAACAATTAGTAAAGCTGTTATCACAAACCATAATAATCCCACCATCTGTAAACTCAAATATAAATTATAGCCAAAAATTACCACTAATGCGATAAAGATATAAAAATATTGATTACCACGAATAAATTCTTCCTTCCACCACTGCATCATTTGTTTGAATTGTGGTTCTTGATGCTCATTTCTTGTTGATAAAACAATTTTATAGAGTACCATAATAGCTGGACCAATTCCTAAGACAAATCCACCACATAATGATAAAAAATGAAATACAACCGTTAAGCGGATAACATTCCAACTCAAATTAAAAAACTTATCAATTCCGTTCATAATATACCCCCATCTAATAATAACGCTTTCTTTACTATCATACACCAATTTTAGGCTAATTACCACGCCATCAAGTTAGCTTCACAGTGAATTTTCTACTAAATCACTAGACTCAAAAAATAGCTAAGCAAACAAATGCCTAGCTATTTTAAAAGATCAAATTTTATTTCTTATTGTTTTAAGAATTCATCGTATTGTTTTTGAATTTCATCACGTACTTTATCCCATCCTGCTGCTTTTAAGTCTTCAGTCATTTTTGGAATAGTAACTTCAGGGTCAACTGTACCAGTATTCACACTAGCTTTGTAACGGTTCATAACATTGGCGATATTTGTTAATTCTGTTTTCACATTGCTTGTATCGAAGTTGAATCCTAAGATTGGAGATTCTTTTGCTTCGGCAATTGATTTATCACGTTTTTCAATCATTTCATCAGTAATAGTATCTTGTGTATATAAGATATAGTTATTACCAGTATTCCAAGCTGACATGTGATAGTTTGGTTTATAGCCGTCTAATAATTTAATGCGATCTTCACCATCTTTTTCCCATGCTTCGCCTTCAACACCCCATACTAAACCATTTAATAATTCTTTGTCAGTATTTAATAATGCTAAGAATTCGGCAGCTTTTTCTTTATTTTTAGAAACATTTGCTACGACAAAGTTTGCCATTTGTGCTTGTGCAGTTGTTTTTAAAGCTGGTGTAATAGCACGAGAGACAATTTCTTTACCTGCTGCATTTGTTAAGATTGTGTCGCCGTAATCCATTGGTCCTTGTGTTTCTTCACGCATGAACCATGTATTACTATCTAATGAATAGCTATCAGAATCAGTTGCTGCGCCTGCTGGAATTAAACCATCAGTATACCATTGGTGCATTAATTTTAAGTCTGCCATCATTGCATCATCAGTATATTGGTTAATAATTTCTGAGCTATCACCATCAACACGAACTGCAAATGGCATATCTTTTGTAATTGGATAGTCATATTTTCCTGATAAATTAAATGTTTGTCCAATACCAAACGCTGCTGTATCTGGATCTTTTTCATGGAATTCTCTTAATACTTTATCTGCATCTGCATATGAGTTAATTCCTGAAATATCTAAATCATATTTATCAACTAATTCTTTGTTGAATGATAACATTTGTTGTGCAAAGACATTACCATTTACTGGATATGCATATAATTTACCATCGACTAAGTTTCCTTTAATGTAAGCTGGATCTAAATCATCATAAGCTTCTTTAGCGTATTTTGGAATTAATTCAGTCAAATCTGCAAATGCGCCTTTTTGTGAGTTTTGAACATATTTATTTGCAAATGCGATATCATAATTTTCCCCTGTTGCAATGATTGTGTTCATTTTATCGTCCCAATCACCCCAGCCAATATATTGCAAGTCAATCTTAGCATTGATTTTTTCTTCAATACGTTTATTGGCAATTTCCATTAATTGATCAAAATTTTCTGGCTTTGTACCGATTTGATACATTAATAATGTAGTTGGTTCATTACTCTCTGGTGCTTCTGTGCCACTTTCTGTATTTTGATTTGAACAAGCTGCTAAACTCGCCACTAGCATAGCTGAACCTGTTAACTTACAAATTGTTTTCCATTTTACCATAATATCTCCTCCTAAATTATATATGATTTATTTATTATTCCTTTACTCCACCAATTGTTAATCCTCCAACAAAGTATTTTTGGAAGAATGGATAGGTTAACGCTATTGGTAAAGTTGAAATAACCACGATTGCCATACGGACAGATTCACTTGGTAAGGATGCCATACCGCCCGCATATTGTGCACTCATTCCCGCATTTTGGGTTAAGTACTGTAGATTTTTTTGAATTTGCATTAATAAATACTGCAAAGGTACTAAATTATCATTTTGAATATAAAGTAAAGCGTTAAACCAGTCATTCCAATATCCAAGAGCTGCAAATAGACTAATTGTTGCAATCCCTGGAACAGCTAATGGTAGAACAATCTTTAAGAAAATCGTTAATTCTCCAGCACCATCAATTCGAGCTGATTCAATAATACTATCGGGAACGGTCTTTCTAAAGAAGGTACGCATTACTAAAATATTGAAAGGTCCTAAGGCTAATGGTAAGATCAATGCCCATAATGTATCTTTTAAATGAAGCATATTCGTAACCACTAAATAGTTAGCTACCATCCCTGGTGAAAATAGCATTGTAATTAATGCAAAAATTGTAAAGAACTTTCTAAAAGGAAAATACTTTCTTGAAATAACATAAGCATATAGAGAAGTCATCGAAGCATTCACGATTGTCCCTACTACCGTTACTAATACTGAAATGCCAAATGCATGAATAATCTTTTCTGACATCGTGCCACTAAAGATATACTTATAAGCTTCCGTTGAGAAGACTTCTGGGAAGAAAGTATAACCATGATTAGTTAAATAATCTTCTTGTGTCAATGAAATAATAATGACAAATATAAATGGCAAAATACAAGATATGGCAAATAGTGCAATGATAATATTAAAAATCAAGTTTGCTTTTGGACTAAATGACCGTACTTGAACTTTTTTTATTTTTTTCTTTTTCATCTATTTACCTCCTCGTTAGAATAATGCTGAATCAGGTTCAAGTCGTCTAACAATAGCATTTGTTCCAAGAAGTAAGATTGTACCTACTAATGATTGATACAAGCTTGCTGCTGACGCCATACCGATATCTCCAGTTGCTGTTAAGCCATTATAAATATAAGTATCTAATACACTAGTTACTTCATATAGTGCACCAGAATTTTTTGGAATTTGATAGAACAGACCAAAGTCCGCTCTAAAAATTCCACCAATATTTAAGATAATTAAGACTGTCATCATTGGAATAATTTGCGGAATCGTCACATGGATAATTTGTTGCCATTTATTCGCACCATCTACCATTGCCGCTTCATAATAGGTTTCGCTAATTCCCATTACACTAGCATAATAGATGATACTATTATAACCTAAGCCCTTCCAAACATTTAAGATTAAAAAGATTAATGGCCACCATGTTGGATCTGAATACCACATGATTGCTTCACCACCATGCGCAGTAATTAAATTATTTAACATACCATGTGTTGGACTTAAGAATGCATAGACGAAATATTCAATTACAACCCAAGATAAGAAGTATGGCAATAATGACATTGTGTGATAGACTTTAACGGCTTTTTTGCTACGTAATTCACTCATCACAATCGCAAAAGCTATCGCAAAGAATAAGTTAAAAGCTAAAAATACCAAATTATATGCTAAAGTATTTTTAGTAATTAACCAAGCGTCATTCGAAGCAAATAAATATTTAAAATTCTCAAAACCAACCCATTCACTATTCCTTAAACTATCAAGGAACCCTCCAGCTGAATAATGAAAATCTTTAAATGCAACCACATTGGCTAATACAGGAATATAAAAGAAATAAATAAACCAAATAAATCCTGGTAAAACCATCAATAATAAGACTTTATATTTCTTGACATCTTCCCAAAAAGACCGTTTTTTCTTCTTCATACGCTTCACCTACTCTCTTAATATTTTATCTACATTTATTATAGCAAGCGTTTCCACCGATTTTAACCAACAAACTTTAGATATAATAAAACAAATTTTAGGTATTATACTAAAAATCTTTCACTCTGCACCAGTTTAGCGCATACTATACTTATAAAAATGGAGGTGTATATAATGAAGTTATTAACTTTTGACGTAGGTGGTACGTCTGTTAAGTATGGTATTTGCGATAATGGACAAATTGATCATCATGGTATTTTCCCTACTCCAATAACTATTGAAGAATTTTATGAACAATTAGTTGCGGTTTTTGAATCAATTATTTGTCAACATATCATTAAAGGAGTCGCATTTAGTTGCCCGGGTGCAGTGAACCAGAAGACTGGCATAATTGAAGGTTGTTCTGCTGTTCCTTATATCCATGATTTTCCTATTAAAGACAAATTTGAAGAATTATTCCAGTTACCAGTTACAATTGAAAACGATGCGAATTGTGCAGCCTTAGCAGAAGTAAATTTTGGCAATGCTAAAGGCTGTGAGAATGCTATTTTATTAGTTCTTGGAACAGGGGTTGGTGGTAGTATCATCATTAATGGCAAGGTTTATCATGGCTCTCATTTATTTGGCGGAGAATTTGGTTTTATGGCTATGAATGATGAGCTTGATACATTTAGCGCTTTAGGTACAGTGGTTAATATGGCTAAACGTTATAATGACCGCATTCCTGGTGTAGCCGAACTTTCAGGTAAGGATATTTTAGCATTAGCAGATCAAGGAGCAGAAATGGCTTTAGAAGAACGCAAAATCTTCATTAAATCTGTTGCACGTAGTATTTTTAATTTGCAACACGCAATTGATCCTGAAGTCATCTTAATTGGTGGTGGCGTCTCAAATTACCCACTACTATTACCACTTATTCAAGAAGAATTGGATACCATCTACCAAAAATTAACGCACACTACCCTATACCCTACTGTTAAATTATGTCAATTTAAAAATGATGCAAATTTAATTGGGGCTTATGTTAACTTTTTACAGCAAAAATAATAGATATACATTAATGGAGGTTTTAATATGATTGATTTAATTGATACGCGCTTTGGCACCAATAATAGCTATACTTTTTCACACGGGAACTGTCTGCCATATACTGGTGTGCCATTTGGGATGAATTATTTTGCGCCACAAACAACGAATTCGAATGGTAGTTGGTGGTTTCACCCAGATGATAGAACGTTTCAAGGGATTCGTCTAACCCATCAACCTAGTCCTTGGATTGGTGACTTTTCTCAATTATTATTTACACCAATTAGTGGTGAGATTCGTTATGCAGATTTATTCCATAATCAATCAAGTTACCGTCCAGAAGATGCGATTTTTTCTCCGCATTATTTAAAAATTAATTCATTACGCTATGGAATTGAAAGTAAATTCACCCCAACAGAATATGGTGGCCATTTTAAATTTGATTTTTCGAATGGATATGGCGGCTTATTATTAACCAATCCCGGGAAAGCTAGCTGGAGTTATGATGCAGAAAGTGGCTTAGTAACAGGTTATGTTGAGACTTATAGCGATTGCCAAGATAAAGAGATGAAGATGTATCTAGCACTAAAAGCTGATGTTTCAGAACTTAATGTATTACAAAAAGACGAGCTAATTTGCGACCCTAACTTTACGGACCAATTTTATTATGTAGGCTTTCCTAATGATATTAAAGAAGTCAATCTACAAATCGCCAGTTCGTTCATCTCGCCAGAACAAGCCCGTTTGAACTTAAGTCGCATTCAAGATACTAGCTTTGACGACAAAAAAGAAGCTGCTAAAAAATTATGGGAACACTACTTAAAACGTATTGAAATAGAAGATAACCGCAAAGATGAAATTCAAAAATTCTACACTATCTTCTACCGTGTCTTCCTATTCCCACAAAAGTTTTATGAACTAGATGAAGACTTAGAACCAATTCATTACAATACTTCTTCTAAAAATATTGAAAAAGGGAAATACTATACTAATAACGGCTTCTGGGACACCTATAAAACGGTCTACCCACTCTTTTCACTCATTGCGCCAGAAGTATACGTTGCAACCATTGAAGGCTGGCTCAATCACTATAAAGAGACTGGCTTTTTACCAAAATGGTTGTCCCCTGATGAGCGTGGTATGATGCCAGGAACAATGATTGATGCCGTATTAGCAGATGCCATTACTAAAGGGATTGCTCTTGATAAAGCTGATGAAATCTTAGACGCTATGATTGATAGCGCTAAAAAAGAAGATCCATCTGGTCGTTATGGACGCACTGCAACAAATGAATACCAACAATTAGGCTATGTACCAAATCATTATTCAGAATCAGTTAACCAGACGCAAGACTATGCTTATAGTGATTTTTGTATTAGTCGAGTCGCTGAAGTCATTGGACAAAAAGACATTGCCAAAACTTTCAGTGAACGTTCATTATCTTACCGCAACTTAATTCATCCAGACCACAAATTATTAGTCTCAAAATCAACTAATAACCTATGGAAAGAAGAATTCTCACCCTATCATTGGGGCGGTGACTATACTGAAGGTTGCGCTTATCAAAATAGCTTTGCAATGTATCATGACTTCCTTGGATTTATCAATCAAATTGGTGGCCCACAAGAGATGCATCAATTATTAAATACTCTTTGTAATAATGGCACAACATTTGACGTTAACCACTACCAATTTGAAATCCATGAAATGAGTGAACTAGCTGCGCTTGATTTTGGCCAAATCGCCATCTCAAATCAGCCTAGCTTCCACTTACCATATCTTTACCACTATATTAAACAACCAAATACGGCACGTTTATTACTAAAAGAATTACAACAACATGCCTTCAATAATGGATATCCAGGTGATGAGGATAATGGTAGTATGAGTGCTTGGTATGTCTTTAATACATTAGGATTTTATCCAGTTACGCCTGGTAGTGGCGAATATCTAATTGGAATTCCCTACTTTGATGAAGTGACTCTCCACTTAGCAAATGGTAAGTCATTACGAATCACAGCAAAAAATAATAGTAGCCATTACTACTTTGTTAACAGAATCGAGCGCGATGATATAGCTCATGATTCACTTGTATTTACGCATTCAGATCTCATTAAAGGTGGTACGATTAATTTCGAACTTTGCTTAGTACCACCGATTCTAACGATTTCTGATGAAGATTTACCATTTTCATTAACAAGATAAATTAAAAAAGGTAGGCCGCTAAAATAAATGAGCAGCCTACCTTTTATTACTTATACGATTATTTCAAAATGAATTTAGAGCTAGTTGTAAAGCTATTTTCTAAATGCGTTTATACTATTTTTATACTGTGTATGTTTATTTTGCTTTTTCAAAAGCTTTTTGTGCCAATACAAAACAGCCAATTGTTGCGGCATTATTTCCTAGTTTTGGTGTCTTAATATACTCATCAACTGTTGGGTGAGTCACATAACCATTTAAGACTTTTTCGAAAGCTTTTTTAACTTTTGGCAATAAATGTTCTTGTTGCATTACACCGCCACCTAGCACAATTACTTCCGGTGCTAGCATTAAGGTTGTATTATGGACACATTGGGCAATATATTCTGCTTCAATATCCCATAAATAATCATCTTCTTCTAATAATTGAGCAGCTTTACCAGCACGAATACCAATTGCTGGACCACTTGCGACTCCTTCTAAACAATTATGATGGAATGGGCATGAACTAGCGGCAGTATCTTCAGGATGGCGGGTCACTAACATATGTCCCATTTCGGTAAAATTAACTCCACCAATAAATTGATCATCTTGAATCGCACCCGCCCCAATACCAGTTCCGATTGTATAATAGACCAAACTATTAGAATCCTTACCATGGCCATAATGATATTCACCAAAAGCTGCAGCATTAACATCGGTTGTCCATTCAATTGGGCAATTAAAGAATTCTACTAAAGCCCCAATCAAATCAAAGCCTTGCCATTTAACTTTTGGTGAAGCTAAGATATGACCATATGTTTTTGAAGATTTTTGTCCATCAATTGGACCAAATGAGCCCACACCAACTCCATCAAGCTGATGATTATATGGAGCAAAAAACTCACAAACATCTTTAATAGTTGCTTCTGGTTCACGTGTTTCAATTGAGACACGTTCTAAAATTTCCATCTTTTCATTACCAATTGCACAAACAAATTTTGTTCCACCTGCTTCAATACTTCCAAATAACATTCAAACCACTCCTTAAATTAAATTATTGTTGACTACTTTTGCGTAATTTTAACTCCACTGGAATTGCAATATGTTGCTCTTTTAAGTCTTCTTGTTTCATTTCCTTTAAGATTAATTCTCCCGCAACTTTTCCCATTTGATAGAAATTTTGAGCTGCTGTTGTTAAATGAGGTTCAATCAAACGAGATGCTTCGATATCATCAAAACCAACAACGGCAAAATCATCCGGAACGCTTAGCTGTAGTGCTTGTAATTGCTGAACAATTTGAATCGCAAGCCAATCACTTTCAACAACTAAACCACAATATATACTAACATCATCTGTTACTTCTACCATTATCTCTTCAATTAATTGATCTAATGAGCGTTCATGTGATGATTCTAAATGATAGCTTTTTAAGTTAAGTTCACTACAAGCTTTTAAATAACCAAAATATCGATCCCTTACAGAAGATACTTCAGCTAAAGATTCCATACCTACAAATAAAATCTTCTGACATCCCCTATTCGCTAAATGTTTAGTTAATTGATAAGCTCCTCCTTGATTATCAGACGTGACTGCTGGATATGAAAACATTTCTAAATCTTTATCTAATAATACAACAGGTAATTGATTTAGTTGGGCTTGATATACCAACTCTAAGCTATTTTTCACATTTTCAGGATAATAAATTAAGCCTTGATACTGCTCTAATTGCTCAATTGTAAATTTATCTGATATACGAATAGCTAATTCATAGGGTGAATAATCTAAGACATCACTAATTCCTCTTGCGTATTGACCAAATTCATGATCAGCATTAAAAGGCATCACTAACACAATTTCTTGACGTTTAACAAAGGGATTAGTTGTTCGTTCTTTAACAAAGCTACCTTTTCCTCGGATACGTGTAATATAGCCATCTTGTTCTAATTCTTGTAATGCTCTTTTTGATGTAATGCGACTAACACCAAATTCACGTGATAATTCTAATTCTGTTGGTACCATATCACCAATCGTTAATTCATTCCGATTAATTTTATCTTTTACTATTTGATATATCTTTTCATATAAATATTCAGTCATGACTCTCACCTCTACTATACTTTAACACAGTATTTTGTAAACGGCTACATTTTTTATAGACTTTTTTATTTTTCTAAACTATAATATAGTCAACGAAATGATATATCATTAAGGAGGAACTATAATGTTAAAAGATATACCTGCTTCAGTAAGAAGATTTATGGATGAGATTGAAGAATTATGTGGTGAAAACCATGCGGATTGGGCAATTAACTTCAAGAAGAGTTTTGCGAACACATTAGAAACAACTTTAAAAGTCAAAGAAGATGGTACGACTTTCTTATTAACGGGTGATATTCCTGCAATGTGGCTAAGAGATTCAACTGCTCAAATGAAGCCCTATTTATTAATTGCTAAAGAGGATCCGATTATTCGTGATTTGATTACCGGATTAGTAAAAAGACAATTTGACTATATTACGATTGATCCTTATGCAAATGCTTTTAATGAAGAAGCTAATAATCACGGACATCAAACTGATCACACGGCAATGAATCCTTGGATCTGGGAACGCAAATACGAAATCGATTCCCTATGCTACCCAATTCAATTGGCCTATCTTTTATACAAAGAGACTGGTGAGACAAAACAATTCAACAGCAACTTCCATCAAGGTGTCAAAGAAATCTTACATCTTTGGACAGTCGAACAAAATCATGAAAACTCACCATATACTTTTGTGCGTGATACTACTCGTAAAGAAGATACTTTAGTGAGGGATGGTTTGGGTTCTCCTGTTGCAATGACTGGTATGACTTGGTCTGGTTTCCGCCCGAGTGATGATTCATGTATTTATCACTATTTAATCCCTTCTAATATGTTTGCTGTTGTTGTACTGGATTATTTGAAGGAATTGTATAGTACTTTATTTACAGATGAAGCAATCTTAAGTTGTGTGACTCGTTTACGTGATGACATCGAAAAAGGCATTAAAGAACACGCCTTAGTCCAAAATCAAGCCGGTAAAACAATTTACGCTTATGAAGTTGATGGGTTGGGACATTATTCAATAATGGATGACTCAAATATTCCTAGCTTACTAGCAGCACCGTATTTAGGTTATTGCGATAGTCAAGACCCTACTTACCTTGCGACTCGCAAAACTTTATTAAGTAAAGAAAATCCATATTACTATGAAGGGAAATTTGCTCGTGGTATTGGTAGTTCACATACTTATCCGAACTATATTTGGCCAATCTCACTAGCAATCGAAGGCTTAACGACTCAAGATAAAAAAGAAAAAGAACGCATTTTAGATTTATTGGTTGCAACTGATGCTGGTACCCACCTAATGCATGAAGGTTTTGATGTTGATAATCCAGAAAACTTTACCCGTGAATGGTTCTCTTGGGCTAATATGATGTTTTGTGAATTAGTAATGGATTATTTTGGTTATAAAATTAAAGGCAGAAAATAAATAAATGATAATAAACCCTACGAAAGGAAGTTAAAAATGAAGAAAAAAATTGTACATATCATTTCACATAGTCACTGGGATCGTGAATGGTACTTACCTTATGAACAACACCATATGCGCCTTGTTCAATTAATTGATGATTTATTAGAATTATTTGAGACTGATCCTGATTTTGATAGTTTCCACTTAGATGGCCAAACAATTACCATTGAGGATTACTTACAAGTTCGACCAGAAAATGAAGGCAAAATTCGTCAAGCTATTGCAGATGGCAAGCTAAAAATCGGACCATTTTATATTTTGCAGGATGATTTCTTAATTTCAAGTGAAGCAAATGTCCGTAATATGATTATTGGTGAGGAAGATTGCCAAAAATGGGGTAAAAAAGTTGCATTAGGTTACTTCCCTGATACATTTGGTAATATGGGTCAAACAGCACAAATTCTTAAAAAAGCCAATCTTGAAACAGCAGCATTCGGTCGTGGTATTCGCCCTACTGGATTCAATAATATGGTAGCTGAAGATGAAGAGTTTTCTTCACAGTTCTCTGAATTACTTTGGGAAAGTCCTGATAAGAGTCAAGTTTTAGGTATTTTATTCGCTAATTGGTATAGTAATGGTAATGAAATCCCAAGCGTTCGTGACGAAGCTTTGACTTATTGGACAAAAAAACTTGCTGATGTTGAAAAATTCGCTTCAACTAAACATTTATTAATGATGAATGGTGTTGACCACCAACCTGTTCAAAAAGACTTATCAAAAGCCATTAAACTAGCAAATGAATTATTCCCAAATTATCACTTTATTCATAGTTCATTTGACCGTTATATTGAAGCAGTTCACCAAGAAGTACCTGATACATTAGCGACTATCGAAGGTGAATTAACCAGTCAAGAAACAGATGGCTGGTACACATTAGCTAATACCGCTTCAAGTCGCATTTACTTAAAACAAATGCATACAAAAGTCAGCCGCCAACTAGAAAATATCGCAGAACCTCTTGCAACAATGGCTTCTGAATTAACTGATTACGAGTATCCACACGATCAATTGCGTTATGCTTGGAAGTTATTACTTCAAAATGCGCCACATGACAGTATTTGTGGCTGTAGCGTTGATGAAGTTCATGCTGAGATGATAACACGTTACCAAAAAGCTTTAGAAGTCGCTAAATTCATTAGTGAAAAAGCCCAAACTGCTCTAGTCAATGCAATTGATAGCAGTTATTTTGAAGATGGTGCTGTACCATTTACCGTCTTCAATACTAGTGGTTTAGAACGAAAAAACGTTTTAGAAGCAAAAGTTGAGTTGAAACGTTTTGAATTTAATGGCAATATTCCAAAAACAGTCTATCAAAAAGCCAAAGACTATATTGCTGGGCTAAAAGACTTGGTTGTCGTTGATAAGGATGGTAAGGTTTATGATGCAATGATTAGTAAACCTAGCATTAAATTTAATTACGAATTGCCAGAACGCGCTTTTAGAATCCCTTACTTCGGTGTATATGTAACGGTTGAATTACCAATCAAACAAGCAGCTATGTCATGGGATACTTTCGCCGTAACTACTCGTGAGGATGCCGAAAAATCAGCTAAACCAGCCTTATTTAACGAAGCTACAACCACTTTAGAAAATGACTTCCTAACAGTTGTTATAGAAGCTAATGGTTTATTGAACGTCACTGACAAATTAAGCGGCCGCAAATACCATAATCTATTACAATTTGAAGATACTGGTGATATCGGTAATGAATATATCTACCGCCAAGCACATAACGACACTGCTCGATTTGCACATGATGGCAAGACAACATTAACCGTCTTAGAAAATAATCACCTACAAGCTAAAATCGAATTACAACAAACCTTTGAAGTGCCGGTAAGTGCTGATAGCTTACTAACAACTGAACAAAATATGGTGATAGATATTACAGAGCGTCTTGCAGAACGTTCAACAACCACTACACCATGGACACTAACAACTGTCATTACAATGGCTCATAATAGCCCACAATTACACTTTACAACAAGCTTTGACAATCAAATGACTGATCATCGCTTACGTGTCTTATTCCCAACTAAGATCGAAACAGACGTCAATTACGCTGATAGTATCTATGAAGTTGTCGAAAGACCAAACAAACCAAATATGAAATTCTGGAAAAACCCAACAAACCCACAACACCAACGCGCCTTCGTTAGCTTACTAAAAGACGATTATGGCGTAACAATTGGAAATTACGGCTTAAACGAATACGAAATCGTTGAACAAGATAAGACAATTGCCGTAACCCTACTTCGCTGTGTGGGAGAATTAGGTGACTGGGGCTACTTTGAAACAAAAGAAGCACAATGTATTGGTAAGCATACCGTGGAATTTACCTTTGAAAGCTTTACACCAGAGACTAAATTTGCTAGTTATATACGTGCAAAACAACAACAAGTACCACTACAATACCAAACTAACCCACGCCATCAAGCAAAACTAGCTTCACAACACGCCTTCTGCACTATTAACTCAGATGGTTGCTACTTAACTGCTTTAAAACGCAACACCAAAACAAACCAAATCGTCACACGTGGCTTTAATCTATCAAACACTCTAGCTCATTACTTATCTATCGACATGCCAAATTACGAAGGATTCGTTTGTAATTTACTAGAAGAAGACTTAAACCGTAAAGCCACTGAAACCTTTAACCCAGGAGAAATCAAGAGTCATATTTGGCGTAAAAAATAAGGGACCAATAAACAGCCAACTAGTACTCTTACTGGTACTGGCTAAAAATACATAAAAATGGTGGCCTCCCATCAATTTGGAGAAGCCACCATTTTTTTATTTAATTTGCTTACTATAGACAAATAAACCTAACATCGCCCAAACAATTAAAAAGATTATTGATGGACATGATAAAAAAGCAGGTGATATAGGAACTAATAATAACAAAATAAAACTCAAGGATACCCCTACCGAAATAATCGACAAAATCTTACCAACTGTATTTTTAGCAAAGCGAATACTTACATAACTCACATAGAGATACGCAATCGCAGCCAATACACTCGCCATATCAACAATATAAATAATCACCTCACGCCCCACTAAAGTTGCTAACAAACTAATTGCCGTTACAAACATAATAGCATAAGGATTTGCATTATTTTTATTTTTGTAAGCATAGCGCTTAGACATCATATCACGATCTCCTAAAGCAGCAATTAACTTACTACTAGCAATCATAAAGCCATTAATCCCACCTGTAATCGCTGCTAATAAAGCCACTAACATAAAGCCAAAGCCAATATAACCTAATTGACTAATAATCGAACTAGCCACCGCCCACTCTAATTCCATAGCTTCTTTTGGTCCATAGCTAAGACCTGCAATAAAGTTCAAAGTCGCATAGATTAAGACACCTATCATCAGAGAAACAATCGATAATTTAGCCGTCTTACTAGGTTTAAAATTCAAATCTGTTGCCACCTGGGGAATCACATCAAAGCCCACAAATAGAAACGGTACAATCGCAATTACGGTCGCAATTTCACTAAAGGAAAATTGATACCCAGTCACATAATATCCCTCTAAAGTCGACAAACCACTCTTATGAACCATTAAAGCTGCCATTGTAAAGACAATCACCACCAATAATGTAATCAAAGTATTTTGAATTTTAGAACTAATCCGTAACCCCTTAATATTAATCCAAGCAAATAATAAAATCACACTACTCATAATAATAATATCTGATAAATATACCTGATAGCCTGCAAAACTATATAATAAAAAGAAACTATACTGATCGCCTAATAATAATTTGTATAGTAACACATATGCACTAGCATTCAATGGAATCATACTTAAATAACACAAACTCAATGACCAAGCCACAATAAAACCATGAGCTCGCCCTAAATTATCCAATGCATAAGTAAATTCACCACCATCTTTTTCATGAACACTCAGCATTGTATGATAGGAATACTGAATAAACATAATCAACAAGCCACCCACTACTAAACCAATTGTCGTATTCACAACACCTGATTGCTGTAAAAACTGCTTACCCGGCAGTGTAAATGAGCCTAATCCAATAATCGAACCTATCACCAAACCTAACACATCAAACTTACCCAATTCATTCTTCTTCATTCAATTCTCCCATCTTTAAATATCATCTTCCACATTCCAAATAAAAACACCTAGGAAGATTACTCCCCCTAGGCATTCCCATTTTATAGTAAATCAAATCTGTAGTTAGTTACAATTGGCTCGCGACCAGTTGTAATATCTGTAAAGTATTCATAACAAGAAATTGCTAGGAATGAACCTTGAATATTGTAAACTTGTGAGTAGCCACGATTTGTTAGTTCTCTTACCATATAATAGCTGCGTTGAGAAGATAAGCAGTGAACATAGACTGGTTTATCTGTTGGAATTTCATCCAAACGTTGACGGAATTCACTTAATGGAATATTAATGGCACCTTTAATGTGACCTTCTTCATATTCACGAGCTTCACGTGCATCAATAATCATTGCGCCGCTTTCTACTAATGAGCGAACCTCACTTAAACGAACTTGTTTGTATTCTCCATTTAAAAGGTTTGTTGCAACTAATGCAGCCATATTCACTGGGTCTTTTGCAGTGCCAAACCATGGTGAGTAACATAATTCTAATTCTTTTAAGTCTTCGATATTTGCACGATTCATAATCATTGCTGCAATCACATCAACACGTTTATCAACATTACCTTTACCAACTGATTGACCACCTAAAATTTGACCTGTTGGAACTTGGTAGATTAATTTGAAATGAATTGGATTTGCTTCTGGCATTAATCCAACACGATCTTTTGGAATAACATAAGCTACATCATACTCAATTCCAGCTTCTTGACAAGCTTTTTCATTTAAACCTGTACATGCTGCATTGTAATCGAAAATCTTAATAACTGAAGAACCAATAACACCTGTATTACGGTAAGTTCTACCAAACATATGGTCAGCCGCAGCTCTTGCTTGACGTTGTGCAGGTCCAGCTAATGTTAGACGAGTCTTTTTATTTGTAATAAAATCAGTTACTTCAATTGCATCTCCCACTGCATAAATACTTGGGTCAGTTGTTTGATAGTGGTGATTTACTAAGATACCACCTGTTGAACCGATTTCTAAGCCTGCTTCAACTGCTAATGATGTCTCAGGTGTAACACCAACGGCTAATACAACGGCACCAGCTTTGACTTCTTTACCTGAAGCTAAAGTAATTTCATTATCAGTAATTTCTGTTACAGTATCATTTAAGATTAACTCAACACCTTTATCATGAATTTCTTTATGTAGAATTTGAACAATATCGTGATCCATTGGTGTTAAGATTTGGTCTAAGCCTTCTACCAATGTGACATTTTTACCTGCTTCACGTAATGATACCATACATTCTAGTCCGATAAAGCCACCACCGATAACCGCAACATCATCAATCTTATTATCATCAATGTAACGTTTTAGCGAGTCAACATCGCCAACATTTTTAACGACAAAGACATTTTTATTATCCACACCTTTAATAGATTTTGGACGAATAGCTTTTGCACCTGGAGATAAGACTAATACATCATAGCTTTCATCGTAGGTTTCACCAGTTTTTACATTTTTAATCGTAACAGATTTTTCATCACGATTAATTTTTACCACTTCACTTAAAACTTTAACATCTAAATTATATTGTTTTTTTAATTTTTCTGGAGTCATTAATACTAAATCACATGATGACACAATCAATTCATTCAAATGGAACGGCAAACAACAATTTGAGAATGAAACATTTTCATCACGTTCAAATACCAACACCTCTGCATATGGATCGATACGTTTAATTCTAGCAGCAGTTGACATTCCACCTGCTACACCACCAACTACAACATATTTTTTAGACATAATTTTTTCCTCCTACCTTTTTTAATAATTATTTAAAATCACGTTTATCTCGATGTCGAGGTGGAACTAGACAAGACTTGCCACCTGCAAAAATCTTCAATCCAGCCACTGCCCCTAACGAAATAAAGAACATGAAAATCCAACCTGATAATGAAAAGTTTGGTATTGATGAATATAAAGCACCAATATTACAACCCTTCGCAAAACGAGAACCAAATCCCATGAATAGACCACCTAATGAGAATAGGAAAGCATTTTTACTATCGAACTTATAATTAGCTTTAAAGCGACTTGCTAACAAGAATGCAATAAATGAACCACATACAATCCCAATATCCAAGATAACGCCACCATCAGATAAAAGGCCTGCTTCAACTGTTTTGTTAATTGAATTAAATGCTGGATCTGTAAAATGAATACCAAATAACCCAACAAACCATACTGCAATTTTGGTAAAAGCTGAAGTAACACCCCAAGCTTTTCCTTTAAAGATAATAATAGCACCAGATACTGCACTTAATAATATAGCACCAGTATTAAAGCTCCATCGCTCAACAAACATCTTATGATACAAACTTATACCAAATGGATTACCTGACAATGGATCTTCTAATGGCTTTTCAAAATCTTCATAATCACCTAACGGATCCATATAGGTACCTTCTTCTTTACGCATCTTTTCATAACGTTGAGTAAACCCATACAAAATCATCAAAGCCACAATTGTCACAATAATCGCACCAAAATACCCAAAATAATCTGGCAAGTAAGCTCGAACACCGATATTGCCTATTGGATTACGATCAACAACTTCTCGTAAATAATGTCCTGGAATGGTAGCTAATACAAAGAATGGAAATGCAAACGCCGCATGACCTTCCCCTTCACCAAAGTCAGCTAAAGTACCCGAAGCGCAACCTCCAGCAATAATCATCCCAATACCGAAGATGAACGCCCCAACAACCGTCCCAATATTTGTCATATAAACATTTTGTGTACCATGAATAATCTTATCTCCTTCCTGAGCTAGATAAGCTGGTACACCACCATGGACTGCATCATGCCATTGTACAGCTCCATATAAAATGGCTGCTACCCCAAAAGCCAATAACAAAGCTTTAGTCAAACTACCTTCACCGCGAACATAAATTCGTTTAATTCCTCCAGCAAAACCAAACCTTGTACGTGTTAAAATATACCCAATTGCCACTCCTGCTGCTAATGAAAATGCTAATTTAGCAGAAGTTTGATTTAACTGCATTCCCCAAAAAAATAACGCCAAAATAATAGCAAAGCCAATAATTGGTTGAGTTTTAGAAAATTTTTTTGAAAACTCCTCCACCTTCATCCGTATATTCCTCCTTAAATAAATTCAATAAACACTCAAAATTAGGGTTACCTAAAGAATAGTCGAAAAATAAAATCTTCGCAAAAACCAGCGACCCTCCCTTCACTACTAAAAAACCTTATTATTCTTTACGTATTCACCTCATAATTTCGCCATTATGATAACTTTTTTTATAAACAAATACAAGAGACCAAAAATCTGTTGGCAAAAGCGATAAAAATTAAATGAGGACAAAATAACGACTAATAAAAGAAGTATTTTAGACATAAATAAATCCCCAAAGTTAAAAAGTTCGCTCCTCACAAGGAAATCAAACGCAATAAACAGTCCATAAAATCTTTTTTGCTCAGTCTTCACAATGTATACACCAGACAAAACGGTAATTATATCCAAAATAAATATTTAATATGTCATATTTATTGATATTCATTTTTAAACCAAGCCCTGCCATTTGTTTTTTTATCACATTCAACCTGATAAATGGCATTATTCTCTATTTTTCTATCTAAAAATGATAAAAACAGACCTTTATAAAGATAAAAGTAAAAAAAATAGTAAAAATAAAAAAAAGATTAAGCAACTTTTACCACTTAATCTCCTTGTTTGTTTCTTCATTTACTTTTGTATTAGTTGATGATTTAGTTCCCTTTTGATTGGATGATGATTCAATTACATTTTTTGTTGGTGATGTATGCATTAATTTTAGTAATAAGAAGAATGCTGATACAATTCCTAGAATACTAATGATTAATATCCCCAATCCTGCTTTTGACTCAATTCGTACAAATGATATAGCCATTAAATCCCAAACCCAATGAAGCATCATAATAGGTACGATATTTTTAATTTGTATGGCAAAACACGCTAGCAATATTCCTAAAACAAATGCTTCTAAAAATTGCATAATCATCTCTTTAAACGATACACCACCTAATATATTCACAATATCTGTACACGCATATACTAAAGATGATAAAAACACAGCAGATAGAATAGAATATTTTTTCAGAAAAACTTCTAATATAATTCCCCTAAAAATCAACTCTTCTGTCATACTAATAAATAAGGCGAATAAAACCATACTAATGAATAATTCATAATTCCCTGCAAAATCTCCCGTACTTAAAAATACAATAAAAGTTGCCACTATACCTAAAGAAAAGATAATAAAAGTAGGTGTTAATCTAGGAATTTCCAATTTAAGAACGCCATGATTTTTAAAATACATACGATAAGCTAAGATCGCATATACAAACATCAACACCTCAAAACTTATGATGGCCTTCAGCATTCGATAATCTCCATAAGGATACCCAAAACAAAAATTTAAAACAAACATTACTAATCCCGAAATAGCAATATAAAAAAATGCAATTCTTAATGCTAACCTGTCTTCTTTCACCAACATGCCTCCCAAAATGATGCCATTATTTGTACGTCTCTTCTTAATGTGTCTTAATGTTGTATATTTGTGACACGATTAAGTCCCCTGTATGTATTTTCTCACAACAATTAATAAATAGCAAGCTAAGTATTTTATTTTTTCATAAAAAAATCCAATTTTATACTATTACAGTAAGAATCTAACAAATTTATCCCGATAAACCTTTTATTTCAAAAAAAGACAACCAACATGACTGCTGATTGTCTCTTTAATTGCATAATATTACACGATATGTCCTAATTCGTCTATTTTGTAGCCATTAACAACTTCATTACGAGCCATTTTACCATTTTCTTTTAAGTAATACCAATGATGGTTAGTGTAAATCCATTCATTTTTAGCCATTTCTCCATTTGTTTTTAGGTAGTAATCTCCTACCCAAGTATCGTGTAAATAATATCCATTTTCATCGGCTTTAAACCAATTTGCATAGTTCTTATCATAAATCCATTCGTTTTTAGCCATGTAACCCCAATCTTTTAAGTAGTACGCGCCTACCCATTGATTTTGAGCGTAAGTACCGTCTGAATTAATAAAGTGCCAGCCTGTTGTTGGATGATAGATCCATTCGTTTTTAGCCATTTGTCCATATTGTTTTAAGTAGAAGGATCCGACCCACTCGTCATGGGCATAGGTTCCATCTGAATGGATATAAAACCAATCTTCACCAACTGGCATCCATTCGCCTTGAGCCATACCGCCCCAGTCTTTGAATAGATAGTATGTGCCATTGATTACTTCCCAACCCCGTGCCATTTGACCATTTTCTTTTAGATAGTACCAATTGCTACCATCTTTTAGCCAACCAGTTTGCATTTCGGCTTTTTCATTAAAGAAATACCAATTCTTGCCTTCTGGTAGCCAGCCAATTGCTTTTTTGCCATCTTCTTGGTAGTAAGTCCAAATATCATTTTCTTTGACCCAACCTCTTTGTTTGCTTGGTTTTTCGGGTTTTGGATTTACTGGTTTGTTATCTATATCTGGTGTTGTTGGTTTTTCTGGTTGAACCACTTCGCTATCTGTATCTGGTGTTACTGCATCATCTCTGCTATCAGGTTCTGGTATTACGTCAACATCACCTGTTTGTTTGCTATTAGCTAAGTCTTTTGCTTTTTGTACAATCGCTGTTAAGTCATCTCCGTTTTGAGTTTTTTCTAGTTCGTCGATGAATGATTGTTGTTCATCGGCTGTTAGAGTTGTTATAGCTTTAACTTCTTTAACGGCTTCAGCCACTTTTTTGTCGTGTTCAGCTAGTGTTTGTTCGGCTATATGCTTATTTGATAATTCTTGTGCTTCGTAAATAAACTGATTAGTGTCACAGCCGATTGCGCAATTAACTAATTGATTAATATAGTTTGTGCGCTCTTCATCAGTTAAGCCAGGCATTTTTTCAATTTGTGCTTGGGCTTGTTTGATATTTGCTTCATGAGCGGCTTGTTCATGAATATGTTGTGCTGAGACTGTTTGAGCTTCTTCTATAATTGAAGTTACATCTGTTCCAACTATTGTACCGCTCAAGCGTTGGTTGAAGTTAGCTTTTTCTGCGTCTGTTAAACCTGCCATAGCGTCGATTTGTTTCTTAGCATCAGTCACTTTTTTATTATGTTCAGCTTTTGCAGTTTCTTTTTCTATTGCTTCTGTGTCGGGATTTGTGGTGTTTGTTTCTTTATCTGCCACTTTGGTACCGACATGAATGACTTTATTAATAGCTGGTGTTGTCGTTGTTACTGGTTCGTTAGCTCTAATTGTTCCTGTAGCTTGATCTAAGGTATAGCTAATAGTGGTTGTAGTTGTACCATTTTGACCTTCACGAATAACATTTTCAACGCCTTTTACTAGTGTTTCATCATTAATGCGTTCCACTACAAATGGGATTTTGGTTGTTGTGATAGTTGGTTTTGTACCGACTTTAACAATTCTATTAATTGGTGCTGTTGTAACTTTACCATCTGTTTTTTTGCCAGTAACTCCTTCTTGAATCACTTGTTGTTTGCCATGAGTTAGGCTACTGTCTGCTTGGTATTCTGTTTTAAAAGCAATTGTTTCAATGACTGGTTCAAGTGTTTTGGCTTTAGATACTTGTACACTAACTGGAATTTCATCAAAAGAGCCATCATCATAAGTGACTTTAACTTTTACATCATGATTGCCTGTCAATTTTGGCACTGTGCCAATTATTTCTTTTGTGGTTGTTCCAGCAGCTTCTGTGATAGTAACTTTTTCCAGAATTTTTTCTTTTGCTGCTTCTACAGTTGTGTCTTCAGTGTATTCAGCCATGCCACCTGTTAAGTTTGGTTGATAGATAGCTGATTTTTGACTTGGGTCTTTTGCGATTGTTAAGTGATAGTAATCAGATGCAAATGTATTCGCTCTTCCCTTAACTCTAAATTCATATTCGCCTTTTGGTAAGTTGGTTAATACATCATTTTCAGCATCTTTCCAAGAATCTTCTCCCACTTTATGATATTGTGTATTAGAAACAAAATTCACTTGATTACCACCGGCTGCTGTTTCGCTTAATGTAACCCATTGTGGCGTTCTAATTGGTTTATTAATTCTAATTTCTTGTGAGGTAGAATACGTATTAATAGGAGATTTCTTTCTAACTAAAATAATCGCATGTGTCTTATCATGTACACTATCGACTGTTCTTTCAGGTGTGACAAGCACTTCATTAGTTGTAGCCCTTCTCCATACACCATCTCCTAAATTATATTCCATAGTCTCATCCAAATTCGCTAAAATCCCACTATCATTCGCTACACCTACAAAGGTTGCTTTAGGTTCTTCTAAATCATTCATCCGATCAATCGTTAAATCCTTCTTACCCTCAATAAAATTATAATCAGATTTCGCTGTTTCGATGGTAATAGTATCAGAAGTCATTGATTTAATCGGAAATTCGTATGTTTTCTCATCTATTTTAGTAAGCGTGTCACTTGCTTTATTAGCATTTTTTAACTTAATATTGAATAATGCTAAATCAACTGGCTTATCTAAAGTGAGGCGAATTTTCACCATATGTTCTTCATTAACAACTTGATACTGAACGCTAATATCTTTACTTCTTTTTTGAATAAGGTCAATCTTATTATCTAATGTATATTTGAATAATACTCCCTTACCTTTTAAAACGCCTAATTGCTCATGCTTTTGATATTCAACTCGTGTACCTGGAACGATAAATGAGCGTTGCACTTCATATTGCTTATAGCTTGGATGAGCAGTATACGGAATATAAATCAACACCTCATTAATCCCTGGCTTCATGGTTTGATTAGCTCTTTTTACTTGCTCTTCAACTGATAGATCCATTAATGCATCAATATCTGATCTTGTACCACGATAACCGACTAATTCTTTTCCTAAGTCCTGACCATTATCATGAACAAATCTTGTCTTTTCAAAAAATTCCTTCGTAGCAAATAAATAATCATAATCAGTATAACCTCTTTGATCGCCCCATGTAGCATCAACATAATACCATTTGCCATCAATTTTAACGCGATTCCATGCATGAAGAGAATTTGTCGCTTCATTTTGACCACCAGGTTGTTTAATTAAGCCTGTTTGATATTCAGCAACGATTCCTGATTTATCCATTAAGTATTTAAATGCTCTAGCATACCCTTCACAAACCGCTCTACCTTCTACTAATGAATTATATTTACTTGGACGTCCTAAATAACGAGAATCATAAGTAATATTATCTACCAAATAATCAAACGCAAAAGCTACCTTATCACGATCAGATAAATTCTTCATTTGATTTAGAATTTCTTCAACCTTATAATCAACTGCTTTTGTATTCGCAACAGCATTTTCACGAACAACTTTAATCGGTAAAACATGTGCATATTCATTTTTATAAACAGCAACTACCCAACCATATAAATATTCATCTTTTTGGGCAATTGGTCGTGCTGTAATGCTTTTTCCATCTTCATTTATTTTAACTAAGCTGGCCGTTTGATACTTATCTCCATGCCAGTCTATTGGAGCAGTCTCTTCACGGGATTCATTAGCATCAAAAAATTTATCATAAGGAACAGTCGTTAAAATATAATAATCTACTCCTTCAGTTACTTCCTTACCAGTTGAATCTAGCAAGCGTAAATCAGCTGACTCATTTTCACCTAAAACAATCTCATCTTCTTCAAAATAAAATCCTCTATAAGGTTTAATGGCGCTATGATCATCATGTAAATATTTCACTAAATTTTGGCGGAATTGTTCTTTATCAAACTGTACCGTCTCTTGATGTGTATCCCCTGCCTCATCTTGTACTTGTGCATTCACAGTAGATGGATTCTCTTCAGCCAATATGACTTGAGAATTCATAGTGATGGTTAACATACCCGCACCCATTACTGTTAAAGTCTTTTTTTTCATCGTCTTCCCTCCATTTACCAATACCTAAAAATTCATCCCCCTGCAATACAATTTTCTTTCGTCATCATCTGCTAACTAATTAGTAAGAGATTACCTTATCATTGGCCCAATCATCAAAAAACTTAAGCCTCCCAGTAAAATCTTCTCCCAAATCGCTAGTATATCTTGCATTTATTTTGACATATTTATGGCCAAAACACCAGTAAAAACCTCTAGATAAGTGAATATTTTAACTGATAGGAAACTTGGAAATTACTTGACACTAACTTTAAAAATCATTCAAACTTTCACTGAATGTTGGATGTGTGTAAATAAAGTTTTTAATAGTATCAAATTTAATACCTTCTTTAATCGCAATGGCTAAAGTATTAATCATTTCATGTGCTTCTTGGTGATATAAAGTTGCTCCAATAATATATCCTTCATCATCAACTAAAATTTTTGAAAATCCGGCTGGTTCACCAATGACATGTGCTTTTGGAATTGCCATTGTTTCTACTTGGTGTTTTGTATAGTGGATTCCTTTTGCTTGAGCTTGTTTTTCATTTAACCCAACACGTGCATAAGCTGGATCAATAAACGTTGCTGTCGCAAAGCCTTCACGATAAGCTGTTGTACGAGTATTTTTCTCACCCATAATT
Source organism: Granulicatella balaenopterae (assembly GCF_900111135.1). Lineage (GTDB taxonomy): Bacteria > Bacillota > Bacilli > Lactobacillales > Aerococcaceae > Granulicatella > Granulicatella balaenopterae. The sequence continues at coordinate 30,305 of NZ_FOGF01000013.1, forward strand.
TGTGGTAAGACAATCCGGCTGTCATCTAATGAAATATAGGTAAAGAATGCCCCACCTTTAACATCTCCTACTGCATAAATATGATCAACGCTTGTATGTAAGTTTTCATCAACGACAATCTCACCACGTTCGCCTAATACAATATCTGTATTTTCTAAGCCTAAATTTTTTGTATTCGGTACACGACCGATTGATACTAAGACTTCATCAAAACCTTCATCATTAATTTCTGTTTGATTAAATTTAAAGGTAATGCCACGATTTTGTAAGACTTCTAAGACACGTTTACTATCTTCTTCATCTTCCATTGGCAAAAATTGATCATCAATTTGTGACACGGTTACCGCTGTTCCAAAATTGTTAAAAATGCTAGCAAATTCTAAACCAATAAATCCTGCGCCAACGATTAATAGTTTTTCTGGACGTTTTGTTAAGTTTAAAATTTCTTCACTAGTTTTATAATTTCCAATGCGACGTGGTGTTGAGCCTGTATTAATAATCATATTTTTTGCTGTTAATACTTCACCATTGACCCAAACTTCTTGATTATTTAAAAATTTAGCTTCACCAATATAGATATCAGCTGTTTCTTCAACATCTAGTAATGAATAGCTTTTTTGATTTAATTTATGAACCATTGCATCTTTTTTAGCCATAGCTTCTAAAAACGCTTGATCTTCATCAACTGTAATTCCCATTTTTTTAGCTTGTGCCACAATTTTAGCACTTTTTTCTAAAGATTTAGTTGGAAGACACGCACGATTGATACAAGTTCCCCCAAACATACTTGGATCTTTTTCAATAATCGCAACCTTTTTATGTTGTTTAGCTGCTTTTAGTGCAATGGTTTTCCCTGCTTTACCCCAACCAATAACTAATACATCATACATATTAACTCCCTCTTTCTGTCTAAAATTATTAATTTGAGGCTATTATATTCTTAAAAAATATCAACAATCAATTGATTTGCTTGCAATAATCATAACTTTACAAACTTTTTACATTCCTTTTACAAATCTTAAAAAGCCCCTACTAACGCAAAAACGACCACACAAATCAGTATGATCGTTCCTTGCACGTTAGTTAAAAAATTTAATCTGTCTACTATTTATGATTTTTTCAATTTACCGGTTGCATCTATGCGATAGCCATTGATTACTTCATTTTGAGCCATTTGACCATTCGCTTTGAGGTAATACCATTCGCCTTTATAAGATTGCCATTCATTTCGACTTATTTCACCAGTATTTTTAAAGAAATACCAATGATTATTAGTGTAAATCCATTCCTGTTTAGCCATGTAGCCCCATTGTTTAAGGTAGTATGCCCCAATCCATTGATTTTGAGCGTAGGTACCATCTGGATTACTATAGAACCAACTTTGGTAATGATTGTCATAGATCCATTCATTATATGCCATTTGTCCATATTGTTTTAAGTAGAAGGATCCGACCCACTCGTCATGGGCATAGGTTCCATCTGAATGGATATAAAACCAATCTTCACCAACTGGCATCCATTCGCCTTGAGCCATACCGCCCCAGTCTTTGAATAGATAGTATGTGCCATTGATTACTTCCCAACCCCGTGCCATTTGACCATTTTCTTTTAGATAGTACCAATTGCTACCATCTTTTAGCCAACCTATTTGCATCATACCATTTGAATTCATGTAATACCACTTACCCTCAATCTCTTGCCAACCAACTTGCATTATACCGTCATGACTAAAGTAGTACCAGTAATGAGCTATTTTCTGCCATCCTGTTACTTTTTCACCCGATGCATCATAATACATCCATTTATCAGCAACTTGTTGCCAGCCTTCTTTATGAGGGAGAGTTGGTCTTGCTTCATCTTTGAATGAGGTTAATTGACAAGTGTGCCCTTTAATCAGTTCGCCTTGTACATTACGAGTAATAACACCTGACTGACCGGTGAATTCTTTTGTGTCAAAGACTCCTGCTGCTAAATCTTTTTGGAATTGACTAGGATCCGCCATAAAGCGTGTACGGATTACTTCAACTGGTGCAATCTTTTGCCCTTGCGTTGTATGACTACTATTCGCAACGGTTAATAAAGTTCCTCCTAGTAATTTGGCTGCTACAACACCATTCGCATATGGTGTAGCTGGGTCATAACTTGATGAAATAACTAAGACATTTGGTAGATTATTCAGATAGTTGCCAGTTGGTAGCGTACTTTTTGATTCTGGTAAGTATGGTTCAATTGTTTCAGCTAACCAGATATAACGTTGATTGCCTTGTTCATCTTTACCAGGATTATTAAATGGCGCTGCTTGATAATAGGCATCGTAAAACTTAAGTCGTTCTTGTTCATTCATTGCTTGTCTTTTTTGAAGTGGCTTATCCATAGCAGAAATCACTTGGAATGCATGCTCCATATAGCTATCGTGTCGACCTTTTTTCTTATCAAAATATTTCATCGCTGATTGATAGACACCTGTTGCATCTTTATTCTTTTGTAAATTGATTAAATTCGTGTTTAAAGTCGGCCATTTGTCCATTGAATATAATGGATCAACTGCTAAGCCATATACCATGTGCTTGAAGCTAATTGGGACTTCGACATTTCCTTCGCCTAAGTTAGCTTTTGCTTGATAGTAGCCTGTTTCCCATGCTTTGCGCATTAAACGCATAAATTCTACATAAGCTTTGTTGATTTGTTCTTCGGTTGGTTCGCCATCTACCTTTCCAACAACCTCATCCGCAAAACTGGTTGGCATGTAGTAATCGTGTTTGATGGATGTTTTAAGGAATTCTTTTAAGGTATCATTAAACCCACGAATTTGTGAGATAACAGGATCTTCTAAAGAATTTTGACATGGATAGTATTCTTTAAAGTCACTATTAAATAATGTTTCGTTATTGTCTAAGGGATTCATTAAACCATCAAGGGTCATGGCACCGATATTTTGGCCGAATTCTTGTGCATAGGCATAACCAATACGAGTCCCATAACTAAATCCTAGATAATTAAGCTTTTCATTCCCCAATACAGCACGCATTAAATCTAAGTCACGAGCAGTATTAACGGTACCAACATACGGGATGAATTCTTCTCCCTTAACGCCAAATAATTTACCTGTATTTAGTAAACATTGCTCAGCATTATATTTCATAATGTCGCTATTTTCTTGGTAGCTTAAACCATCTGAACCAGCTAGTTGTTGTAAGAAGGCATCACTTGATTCGCAGCGGATTTGTGGAAGAGATGAACCTACTCCACGTGCGTCAAACCCAATAATGTCGTATTCTTTATTCAATTCGGCTAATTCACGATCTTCTACCGCACGCAAGCCATCATAACCTGGTCCACCATAGTTCACAAATAGACTTCCTTTTGAATGGCCACTAGTTGCAGGCTTTTTCGCTATTGCAATGGCTGCTGTTTTGCCGGATGGGTTTTCGTAGTCAATCGGTACAATAATATAAGCCGTTTGTACACCGCCAGTATTATGAACTGGGAACTTTTCAGGCGATTGCCAGTTAACTTTTTGGGTATAAAATTCACTTAAGTTGGCTGGTACTTCCCCTTTTGCTTCCCCTCCTCTTTGTGGACGACCAATCTTGTATGAGCCGTCTGCTAATTTGAATTGATCGGCTGCTTCTGGTAATAAGAAGTCATCTGGATCTTGTTTGTAATTTTTGAAGGCTTCTTTTGTTGCTTTAGGTGCTTTTATAGCATGTTTAGCAGGTGTTGTATCCGTATCTTTGGCAATGGCTGCTTCAACTAGCGCTGCAATATCAGTTGCGTCTTGAGCGATGTCACATGTTTCTTCTGGTATCGCAACTGCTGAAGCATCTTGGTCATGGTCTTCGCCTTCATGATGGTCTTGATCTTCATCGTCGTGACCGTCATGGTGATGTTCATCTAGGAAGACACCTACTGGATATGTGCTATCAGCTGCTTGTTCTTGTATAATGAGGTATTCCCCTGCTTCTAAGACTGGATCTTCTGGTGTATCTTGGTCAGTAGCAGGTGTATAAAGAGTTGTTTCACCCGTTGTGAGGTTTTTTACAGTATAGCTCCGTCCGCCTAGATTTAATTGGAAATCTTTTATATTATTAATCTGCATTTCACGTAGATTAGGATTCTTATGTAATATAAATAATGTATTCACCTTTTCTGGTAGTGTCGGTAGCGTAATAGTTTCAATAGCGGCAAATTTGAACATCCCTTGCATATCATTCACGCTAGTTAACGTCCATTGGCTAATATCAATTTGTTTAATATTTGTTTGGTTAAACATAAATGACGTATTCTCCACTTTTTCAGTATTCCATTGACTAACATCAATCTCTGTAATCGCTGCATGGTCAAACATATTACTCATATCCGTTACTTGTGAGGTATCCCATTTACTAATGTCTAATCTTGTAGCTTGACTATTAGCAAACATTGAAGACATACTTGTCACGTTTTCGGTATTCCATTTTGAAACATCAGGATTAGCTTTTGCAGCACTACCAAACATTCCCTGCATATCCGTTACATTTTCAGTCTGCCAGTTTGAAACGTCGGGATTGGCACTTTTTGTATCAGCAAACATCGTAGACATTGTTGTTACTTGTGAGACATCCCAACGTGATACATCAGGATCAGCACTAATAGCTCCCGCAAACATCGCACCCATAGTTGTCACTTTTCCTGTATTCCAATTCGTTACATCCGGATTGGCTCTTTCTGAAGCAGCAAACATCGCGCGCATTGAACTTACATTTGAGACATCCCAATTACTTGTATCAGGATTCGCAACAGTTGTACCTTGGAACATCCCTGTCATATCGGTTACTTTAGCAGTGTCCCAATTTGATACATCGGGATTGGCATATTTCGTAAAGCCAAAGACATAGGACATATCGGTGACTTTTTCAGTATTCCATAAAGAAACATCCGGATTAGCGGCTTTTGCTTGTGAGAAGATGGAATTCATTGTCGTTACGTGTGAGGTATCCCAATCTAAGACATTCGGATTAGCCATAACTGATTCTTGGAACATTGAACTTAAATCAGTTGCTTTACTTATATCCCAATTTGTTACATCAGGATTGGCTAATTGCGCTTTATGAAACATTTGCTTAAAGCTTGTGACATTAGCAGTTTGCCATTTTGTTGTATTAGGTTGGGCTTTTTGTGATGAATCAAACATCCCCTCCATTGTCGTTACCTGTGAAGTGTCCCAATTTGTTACATCGGGGTCTGCCGTATTCGTATCTGAAAACATATAAGACATATCCGTTACCTTTGAGGTATCCCAATTTGCTACTTTGGGATCGGCATTCACCATACTACTAAACATATAAGACATATTGGTAACTTGGCTAACGTCCACTTTATCTAGTCCAGTAATAACCCCACCAAATGCTTTAAACCACTGACTGGCATCTTGCGGGAATTGAATCACTTTATCTGTTGTTGGATTAAAGATAATTTTTTCGGTGCGTGAATATAATTTTTCAATAGCGGCATTATATTTAATGGTATTTTCCCAAATCTCTTTATCGAGTTGGCCATCTCCTGTAATCGTAATGGTATAGAGTGGTGTTTTTACAGTTTCATAAGTAAACCAGTCAAACGTTTCTTCTTCGCCAGTAATGCTAATTGTTGCTTTTAGTGTTTTTTCTTTATTCAAATCAACGATAACGGGTTCTTTTTCGCTAAGCTCTTCCGCATGTACTACTGGTATCGTTACTGGTGCAACGACTGGTGTAGCGACCGATGATAATAAGACAGCTACTGACATTGCTTGATATAATGTATTTTTCTTCATATATAAACCTCCCAAATTCTTCTATATTTATGGTTAGTGCTGTTGATTATGATGCACCACCTCATTCTTCCTAACTTTTTTATGAAGACCCCAATCCTCATAAACCCTATATTCTTTTCTACTAATGCTAAACTCCTCCCCAAATCCCGCATTAAACTCTATCACCCCCATTAGAACTATATTTCTTTGCTCGTCTTTCCACATCTTATACGATAGACGATTCGATAGCCACATTATACAAATATCTAAGTCTTATATCAATCGTAATCGTTCCGAATTATGAAAAAATATTCAAAATGCCTTCATAAATAAATTAAAAAATAAAAAATCCAAACCAATTTTTTCGTATCATTAAATGAGCAGGTAATTTTTCTACCTCATCACTATTTTACAAAAGAAAGGATGTACAAGAAATTATGAAAACAAATAAAAATGAACAAGCACTTGATACGAACTATTCAGAAAATGGCGAAGTAACTATCATTATCAATGGTCATAGCTATAGCTTATTAGATTTATTGCAAATGGAATCTGTACCAGTAAATGATCCTATCTATGGCGATGTTGAGGAAATTATTTTGCCAACTGAAAGTGAATAAGTTTTGTTATACTCACAATACAAAGCCCCGCAAAGCAGTCCCTAACTACTAGGAATTTTTCTTTGCGGGGTATTCTTATCTATAAAAACACCTTTAAAAAGCGAATAATCACTTTTTAAAGGTGTCAAACTCATGTTATTGGTGAAGAGATTCTTTTCTATATAATATGTGCGCAGTCATTATTAACAACACACCCATTACAAAATAGATAAATTGCCCAATCCCACCTGTTGCAGGATATTCAGGCTCTTCGCCAATATTTTGAATAATGTTAGAATTTTGGTTATCTGCATCTTGCGTTGTATTTTTCGTAATGGTAATTGTCCGCAAGTCATCTGGATTCACTTGAAATTCAATAATTGGCAACGGATTACCATCATGATCTTCTTGATTTGGCAGATGATATCCTGGATTTGTTTTTGTTTCAAAAATACGATACCGCACTATTTCTGTTGTATCAATATTTAAGTTTTCAAATTCAAAACCGCCATCAACTGTCACAATTTTTCCATTTTCATCACATGGAGAACCTGTAAATGGTTGCCAAGTCTCGCCATTTTGCACTTCCACTCTGAATTCAACATCATCTAAATCCTCGAAAAATGCACCTCTTTGACCTACTTTTAAGAATTGTACATTGTTTTTTGGTGTAGGCGGATTTAGTTCTTTATGATTGACTACCGTGATTTCTAAATCACCAGCTGCTTCACTCGTTACTTGGAAAGTCTTCAAATAGTTACTATATGATAACCAGCCACCGTACTTTTTATACCAATAACCATTAGCGTTTTGTGCATAGGTTGCAAACTTACCTTTATGTATGGTTTCTACCCCAGCATCAAAATTTTCTACTGGTGAACCGTAATGATATGTAGCTTTAATGACATAGCCACAGCTTTCTGTCATTTTACCCACCATATCAAAAGTAATTTGCCCTTGACTGGTATTATCAGCACGTGACTTATCAATCGCAAACGAACTCGTAACATCTTGGTAAATAGCTGTATTAGTAGTATCCACCCCAAAACTATCCGGGAAGCTATCTTTATTTGGTGTTTGGACTTTATAAATCTTGAATTCTGCATCTTTGTTAATTAATCCTTCACCTGTTTGGCTAATACTTAATTCATATAAGCCATGAATATTTTCATTATTAGCACCTTGCGGATTAATATAGATTGTTTCTTGTACATTTTTATTGATTTCATCTAATACCATAATCTTACTACCAATTGTAACACCATCTTGACTAACCGTTCCTGACGAATAATTGACCTGAATCTTGTCTTTACCATTAGGATTAATTGGTTTTTCATTAATTCTCACTTGTTGATTGAAGTTATTTTGCTTAATGTTTGCATCGAATTCTTTCGTTATTTCTAATTCTTTAACAACCAAAGGATTAGTCGACTCTTCTGGTTGACGCTTATCGGTATCTTCTGCTATAGTAGTTCGTTCTTCTAAGTTATCAACTTCTGGTGCGAGCTCTTCGTTATTAGCATGATCACTTAGTTCAGCCTCTTCTTCTACTACTTCTTCCTCTGTTACTACTTCTGCTACTGCTTCTTCTTCTAAATGACTACCCTTTGTACCAGCGACAGCTTTTGTTAGATTAACTTTAGTATTTTGTAATAAACGTTGAGTGACTACTTTTTCTTTGAATTGTCGCATCTCTTCTGATTCATTCACCCCACGAACCAAATGTTGAGTATTACGTATATGCAAATCTTTATTAGACTCACCTAATCTTGCTGAAATATCAATTTTTCCTGGTTTAGTTTGTTGATATAAATCAATATACAATTGTGAATCAATATCTAATGTCTTTCTTAAGGTAAAATATTTGGCATATTCTGTAAAAGTAATTTTGTAGCCTTTTCCTTTTTCATCTTTAAAATACTGCCCCTTTGCAACACAACCAGCGGCATCCATAATATTAAAGAACTGATACTTGGAACCTTCAGGAATAATCCCACCTAAAGATATTGGACCATCATAATACAATTTGAAGTAATCTCCAGGTCTAATCTTACTGTCACCCATACGCCCATCACGCTGAATGGCAATCGTTATGGTTGAATCAATAATCTCTGCTTTAATCGGATCAACCACCGTATCTTCTGTATCAAATGTTTCTATAGACATAAAATTTGACACATCACGTGGATTAGTAGGATTATCTGGAATCTTATAATCAGCCCCGACTGGAATATGATACATATTTTCTTCTTTCACATAACCTTCTGGAGCCTTAGTTTCTTGAATTTGTAGGTTACCTTTTGGAATATTTTCAAAAGTGTATTCCCCTTTATCATTGGTAATCCCTGTAAAAATAGATGGATCATCTTCATCCCCAACTTCTAGCTTAAATTCAGCACCTTTTAACGGTTGACCTTTTTCATCAATTTTTTTAATTTTGAATTTTGTTGTTGGTAATCGTTTATAGTAAATATTTAATAGAGATTCCTCATTTGGAGTTGGTGTTGGTCCAATATTTGGCCAATTATTTTCTCCTTTTAATATTTCATAAGAACCATCATCTCTTAGGAAAACCCATCTTAAATAATCATCTCCCATTTTATCTTCTTCACTGTCATGCAGTTGCAAGCCATATGGTGCTTCATTTTCTCTAATCTTATAGCCTCCAGGTTCTAAATCTTCTAAGGTAACATAGCCATTAGAGTCAGTCGACACAGTATCAAATAAAACAAACTTCCCTTGTTGACTATCCCACTTCATTATATCTAAATCTACTTTTGGTAAAATAGTTGCATGATTATCCTGTTCCCAAATTAACGTTCTAAAAGTAATTGAATTATGTTTTTTATAATAGATACCAATATCCCCATTGGTTAATTGAACCAAATGATTATCTTTTGATTCAATAATACGATAATCTCCAGTTGTAGTAATCTCAATGCGACCTAACGGATCACCTGGACTTTTATAATTATTCGGAACATTACTATCATAAATGGTGTAGTTACCTGGTGGTAGGCTTTCAAACTTCACCTTACCATTAATTGTCTGAGAGTAATCTTGCCATGTTGATTCTTTATCATTCCATATATTTATTTGAATATTTTTATCCAGTAATAAACCATCACTTGTCAATGTTTCAAACCAAACCCGACTATATTCATGTTCGATGGTTGTATCTCCTATTGAAATCTGTCCCCACTGATTAACATTAAAGCTTAGTAAAGAAGTATCTAGATTAAATTTTGGATGTAAAAATGGTTTAGGCGTACTTGTTTCATATAATTGATAGTCTCCTGGAGCTAGTCTATTAAAATTAACTAAACCATCACCATTAGACCAAGCATCTTGATTAGAACGATACTGCGCTCCATCCCATTTTCTTAATTCAAGATGAACATTTTTAATATAAGTATTATATCCGCGCTCTTTCATATAAAAATTAATACTATTTGGCTCATTATATACATTCACTTTAATCCAATGATTGTTATTGATATCAGTAGTTTCATTGTAATTATCTGGAGCAATTTGAGCAGTTACTGTTGATTCAGTATCTGGATTAGGATTCCATGTATCCCTATGATAATTTTGGATTTTTGAATTTAATATTAAAGGGGATGAACTGTTTTGATTATAACGTCCCTTAATCCTGATAATATAACCATATGCTTCATTATATGCTTTATTAGAAAAAGCACCATAACGCCCGTTCAAGAAATGGCATCTAAAATAAATATCATTGATGTATCGAGGCCAATTATCATTAGTAAGTTTAGGGTTAGTTTGTCTACCATAACAAACGGCAGGATTTTTCCCCCAATTTCCTGCAGGTGTTTTATAAGGGTTGGTATTTTTATAGTTTAGATTATCATAATGAATACCATAACTAGGTGGCATTGAAATTTGGCTTGGGAATGCGTTAATATCAGATAAGTTATTATGCGCACCATTATTCATATACGCAAAATCAATTTGAAATCCTTGATACCCACTTCCGGCTACTTCAAATCTAAATCCTGGATTACCATAATAACTTTGACCTGTTCTAGCCAATGGATTCAAATAAATTAACGCTTCATACTCGCCATTTTGGTATTTTGTAATATGAATACCTTGGTTCGTATAGTTATTTTCACTAGCATAATGATTATAATTAACATAAACATTATTAGATGTATAAATATTCCCACCAAAATAATCTTGAATTTGCACTCGTTGAGAGTTCTTAACCTCAAAGCGATCAATATAGCGACGGGTTTTAATTTTTATATTAGAAATATCACTTAATTTTACAAAATCATTAAAAGTAAAGCGAATCCAATTATTATTTAACTCACGCCCCTCAGCTACTACGGCTCCATTCGCAAATGCTCGATATGCACGTTCTTGATTACGTGAAATCTCTGAGCCGCTATTAGTTCGATAGTCCATTCTTATTTCAAAATAATCACCCGGTTTAATATCTACATTTTGATAATCATCAATCTTTGCTTCTGTTATCACTTCGATAGATTGATACTGCAATGGATAGACTTCATTTTGAGAAATCCAGCTACTTTTATTGTAAAAATAATTAGATAAATCTCGATTAGAAATTGGATTTGTAGGAAAAGCTCCATCAAAATATACTTCACCAATATATTCTCCATAATTTCGTTGCGGATTTATTTTATATCCTGCTGCAGGACGTGTTTGCCATAAGTACTGTCTATTAGAATAGTTCTGCCAATACGCTTCCCCTTTATTATTTGTAGTTCGATAATCACCATTAATTTCAAATTGTGCACCACCTTGCGTGATTTTGTTTCTTGTTTGGCTATCATAATTATAGACTTCTAGATTCTTATTATATGGCGCTGCAAAGACCATTATCCTATCTAAGCCACTTGTTTTTAATTGGCCATCTGCTACTTCAATGTCTTTTAATGGAATTTCCTCTGCATCTTTGAATCTTTTCTTACTATATAATATGTACTTGCCATTAGGGATATTTTTGAATATTACTTTCCCGGATTTAGTCGTTGCGTTAATAGCAACTGTCTTTTCCGTATTCTGTACTTCTTTTTTTAATAATAGATTGGTATCTGGTAAAGGTATCACCTCTTCCTCGATTGTTACCCCTTGAACAGTGACAGGAATGTCTACTTTAGTTGTATCGGTATCCTTCGCTTCTTCATCAACATATAAAGTGTAGTTATCTTCTTCAACATATTCCTTAACAACTTCAGACACTGGTTCCTCTTGAAGAGAATTAGATTGATTGCCTTCAGAAGTTGTGTCATCTAAATTAGAAGGAGTAGCCGTATCTTCTACTTCACTATCCTCTGTTAATACTTCTTCTCCTACCATTATCTCTTCTACTTGTTCAGTCTTGCCATCCACTTCAAAAACTGTTGCTTCTTGTCCTAATACTATTCTTCCAAATATTGTACTAAATATCATTATCATTACAAATATAATCAAAATTTTATTTTTGTACGAAACTTTCATTTTTAGCCTCCTAACTAATTTATTGACTGTTACATCATGTATATACATCTATACTTTTACCATAACATATATTAGACACAATTTCAAAAGTTGATATAAACTTAGTAATATTTGTAATTTAACGGAAAAAGGATATCTTAATTCCTCCAAAAACACATTAATATTTACACCCTATCCATCATGGGTAGTTCCACACAAAAAAACAGCTAAGACTATTCCTAGCTGCTAATACATACTCTATTATAATAATCCTAACGCTTATTTAATCGGCGAATAATTTCTGAAGCAAATAATACCGCAAATAACTTATCGGCATAATCCGTCAAAAATTGAACAATAAATACAGCACTAATATCAGACATCCCTGCCACTCTTAATAATTGTACAATATAAGATGAGCCTGAAGACGTAATTGTACCAAAGACTTTTGCAGCAATTATCGCACTAACAATCGATACCGGAATGGACACTGCAAAAGTTGATACACCTTTCTTCCAAACTCTACCAGATTGGACTCCTTTCACACTACCAGCTAATATCCCTAACAGGACTTGTGCTGGTAAGAAGAAAAAGGAAAAATAATCAAACAAAATACCGTTCACAATTGACGACATGGCACCAACTCCAGCCGCCCAAAACGGTCCAAACACAAACGCCACTAATATAGTCCCTAAACTATCCATATAGATTGGTAATCTTAAAGCAAAAGCAATTAATCCCCCAATTAAATTAATAGCAACAGCCATTGCTGCAATACTGATTTTTTTATTCTTAGTCATTTTTTGAAACCCCATTATAGATCTCCTCTTTGAAAGATTTCCTCACGATACCCCTTAAATAATCCCGCTAAGAATTCTTTCATTGCTAACTTTTCATCAATATCGACATATAAAACAGCATTTGCTTCTTTCTTATAAAAATCATACTCATCAACAATTAATTGCCCCATCGCATAACCATCTAACTGCACTTCACAGAAATATTCTTCCATTGTAAACAGACTTGGATTCATATCTGCTAAAAATGTCAATGGATCATTAATTACGCTTCCAATAAGATTTTCATATTCAAAATGGAAATCCATATAAAAATTAGTAATACTACGGATAAATTCAGCACGCTCACGATCTAAATGCGTTACATACGAAATTGTGTTCGGCGTTAAGACAAATTTTCTCGTCGCATCAAGTGGCATGATTTTCAATTTTGTTGGTAAATTCTTCAACACATAATCAGCGGCATGCGGATCAACCCAATAGTTAAATTCAGCAACCGGTGAACAATTGCCATGCGAACGAAAAGCACCACCCATTGAAATAACTTCCACACCCTCAAAAGCTTCACGGTCTTTTTTAAGTGCCTTAGCAATATTTGTCAATGGTCCTAAAGCAAAAATCTTAATCTCTTTATCTTCTTTTATACTGTCTAAAATAAAATCTACTGCATCTTTGGCTTCAGGATCACGATAAGTAAATGGTAAATCTGACTCACCTAAACCATCCATACCATGCGTCTCTTTAGCTGTCACTAATTCACGCTCTAAAGGCACTTCTGCCCCCATATAGACTGGAATACGAACTTTCTCAAAATCAAGTACCTTCAACACATTATTATATGCCAAAGATGCCTCAACATTCCCTGAAACAGTTGTAATTCCTAAAATATCATAATATCCACTATTAATTGCAAAAGAAATCGCTAAAACATCATCAATTCCTGGATCGCAATCAATTATAATTTTCTTTTTATTCATTTTATTACCCCCTTTAATTTTTAAGGAGAACTGTTTGTATCATCAACCATAGTTTTTTATACTTGGAGTTTACGAACAAGTCCTAAATTATAGTATTAAGATTAATGCTTCTATAGTTTACCATTCTAGCGAGTTGACTGTCAATTTGACTTTTAGCTTTATTTCCTGAAAACTTCGCTGAATAATGATAAAAATAGTCCCTCTGACAAAGATATCAAAAGGACTAATTCTTTTTCGTATTATTGTGATAGCTAGACTTTATTCTAATAATATTTTTTGCTTCCAAAACATGGGATTCTAATCAGGCTATCCCCTCGCAAATACTTATGTAATGCTACCACAACTTCAAATCGAGTTGGATTTCCTTAGCTTTTTTATTATATTCTTGAATTGATTTTAGGCTGATGCCATCTTTACGTCGCCAACCTAATCGACCATTTGTGACACTTGCCGTAATGAATGAACTCGCTGCTGATGGACTCTGAAACAATAAATCTTCTTTCAAAACAAAATCATCACCAATAATATGCTGATACTGCTGACGCAACTGCTCATTAGCAACACTACATGATGCTTTAATAATCGGCGAAATCTTACTTCCTGCATAAACAATAAAACTTTCATCCTCACGTTCACGCCCCGTCGCCTCAGTACCCGACACATTAAAATACAATTCATCACTAGCTAATTCATTATCACTACGCCACTCCCTTAGAATCTCATTCAAGACCAGACCAGTACGCAATTTATGCTTATAATCACTATTACGCACCGCATTCCCTGTAGCTAAATAACTAAATTCACTATTTTCACGAATCATCGTATAGATACTCTGACCCACAAAGGCAATATATTCTTCAAATGCCTGCTTTTCTTCTAAAGATTGATAGACTAAAATAACTTTTCTCAGCTCATTAAAAGCGTGAACTTGCGCTTTATCCTCCTTATCAAACATGAATTCTAATAATTGGTAACGTGGCGAATCCTTTAGGTAATACTGATAGGCCAACTTCTTAGACGAACGAACCACATCCACAAATCCCCACTCAGGAAGCGGCACCGATAAATGCCCACCCGCTAAATGAACTAATGGATAGCTTTTTAAGACGGTATTTTCATCAGTTATATCCATCGTAGAATAATAAGTCGCCTGATTACTTTGCGCATAACAATAATACTCCCGATTAGAACTATCAAAAATCATCTCACTCTCACACAAACGATATTCCGGATGATAGACATGATAATAGCTTGTCCCACTAACTCGCCAATCATCCTTATCCGCCAAACACTCTATAATACACTCTAAAGCCGGCTTCGTTAAGCCAAAATGTTTTTTCCATAACTCCTCAATCTCTTGATAACTCGCATTCAGACTAGCACTACTTGAACTAGGCGTATAAATCACCCCCGCCAACAATCCCATAACATCTTCTGCTAAAAAGATTGGCGTATGATACGTATTATGCACCGTTAGAATGGCTAATTCACACTCCTGAAAGACCACCTTCTCCAAACTAATTTGCGGCACAAAACCTCCCGCAAAAGGCATCTCCTTCAATAAAGACTGAATCATCACTCCCGTCACATTAAAACTTTTAAGACCAACAACCTCACCATCCTTTGATACCCCAAAAATCATATAACAATCCTCATCATGAGAAGTATTCGCAAAAGCAATTATCTCTCTTATAAGATGCGTATTAACCTCTTTCAACTCTTGATAGAATGCCCAATACCAATGATGTTCCCCCTCAGAAAGCACCATCTCAAGAAATTCTTTACTTGTATATTCACTTAGTCTCATCATACCCCTCCACTCATTTACGTTCTCATTTTTAGATTACACTAAAAACACAAGAAATAATAGGGAAAATACAGGAAATTAAACATAAACTTTTCAAAAAATCTTTATAAAAAAATCCTCAAAAAGTTCGGCAACCACCCAAACTCATGAGGAAATACATCTCTATATAAATCTTACTATTAACGCTCAACATTTTTTGCTTGCTTAACTTGATACATCCTCTTATCGGCTTCTTCCAAATAATAAAGCATTGGCTCCTCCATTGGTTTATGAATCATCACTGAACCAACCGATACTTCAATCCGATACGGTAACTCTTCCTTATTCACCTCATTATCAATCGATTGTTGAATCTCTAAGGCAAAGTTATTCGCAAAAGACTCTCCCCACTGCTCAAACACCAATAAAATAAATTCATCTCCACCCATCCGAATTGCAAATAATTTTCTTTTATGAGTTAATTGGAGTAATGCTTGCCCTACAATCGCTAGAGCACGATCCCCCTCTTTATGTCCGTACTGATCATTTAATAACTTAAACTTATCAATATCTAAACAGTAAATCCCTAATGAACCACCACGACTTAAATGCTTCTCAATCTTCTTTTCAAGCTGAATCAAACTCCGACGATTATATAATTTCGTTAAAATATCTATATCATAAGTCAAATTCACAAAAGTCAATAAATACATAATCAAAGAAAAATTCAAAGCAATTGGAAAATAAATTGAAATATGATTTTGATAAAAAGCCAATAAAGCAATCAAAATCGGCATAACAAATATAATTACCATCGATGCCAAGCGCTTACCAATCACGGTAGTCGACCTCACTAACTTAAAGCCACCCTCAATCAAAGTGATTAGCCAAAAAAAAGCCGACATGCCCATCACTAAATGATTCCCCATATCCTTTAAAGTATAACCCAAATTCTCATTCAAGGTAAAAATCAATCCCGTATCCCAATTCGTCAAAATCAATATAATCATAATAAATAATAGCACTTTACAAAAAAATTTAAACCAATGACTTGAAAATGGTCGCACATCCAGTAACTCACTCACAAATGATAACCAAAAATACGGCATAACTACTATACAAATAAATAAAGCAGCTAATAATACTTGCATCAAAATCCAAGAATCAAAAAAATCAACGTAGGTTAACGCCAACCAACCAATATCCAATAAAATATAGACTGCAGCTGACACAATAAAAGTCTCTAAAATATTCAAATGATCCGTGAATTCTGGTAATACTACTGCTTTATTTAACAGACGATTCGAAAAACATAGCATAATGAATTCTAATACTAAAAACAAAATAATATATATTCGCCAGTCATACAAATGAATTCCCTCCAATAAACGAAAAATATTTTTTATCCTCAATTTAATTATAGCTAATCAAACTAATGAACTCAAATAATTCATAAAAATTCCAAAATCCAAACCATCTCCATTAAAATAAAAAATAGCTAAGACACCAAGTTGATGTTCTTAACTATTTATTTTCATTAACCTGCTAAATATTTACTATCCTTTTTGATCATGGACTTGTCATTATACATCGCATTATCAGCATTTGCCAAACAAATTTCAAATGAGTTTTCGGCATCACCATATAAAATAGCTGAACCAATCGACGTTGCAATATAATAATCACAACCATCTTCCTTAGCAGTTTCTTGAATCTCACGACGAATAAGCTCCTTAAAATCAACCCCCAGTAAATTATCTGCACAAGCTAAAATCACAAACTCATCGCCCCCAACACGAATTGAGACTGTATGATATACTTCATCAATCTTCTTGAAAGCTTTAGCCATAATTCTTAATACCTTATCACCTTCCAAATGACCGTATGTATCATTAATCTCCTTAAAATCATTAGCATCGATATAATATACCGTATTCAAACGATCCTTTCTATATGAAATCTTTCTTTCATTATATAAAGTAACCATCTTCTTACGATTATATAGACCTGTTAACTCATCCACAAAGCTCATTGGATCTTCTAATGTTAAAAAACTAAAAAAAATCGCAATAAAAATTGATAATGGAATACAATCAGGAATATCATATTTTAAATAAATATACCAAGTAAATACAATTGGAATTACAAAACCAATTACTCGTACCGATTTCTTCATTAATTCTTGACTTTTTGATGTAGCTAAATTAATAATCCCAAAAATAGTAGTAGTACCTAAAAATAAAGCCATTAAACATCGAATAATCATAACTGAATAGTGTCCAAAAATAATATTTTTATCCACATCCAAACTATAAATACTTCCCGTTATAAAACTTGTTACTACTAAACCGCAATATACAAGCAATAGTGCTGTATATAGTTTTGGAATAAGACCATTTTTAAACTTCCTAGTATCAAGAATTTCCTCAGCATATAAAAACCATAAATACGGTATCAAACCATATGAGATAAATTCACCAATTAAAATAATATGTAAACTAACCACACTCGTCTCAATAAACTCAAATAACATACAGCCTAAACAAATATCAAATACTAAATACATCGCAAACGCCCTAATAAGATTAATAAAGCGAATCGTTGCCATTTGATAAGAAAAAGAATATCGTAATTTCCCTAGTATTCCAAGCGTTCCACTTAAAATAAACATTTCCATTAGAATAAATGACCTAACAAACTGTTCCATACTAATCACCCTACAACTACATTATCAATACGAATAGACCTATAGCTAAGTACTCAATTGCCAACCAACTATTCATAAAGCTAATCTAGTGTATCTTCCTTTCCTATAATTTATCTAAAATTATAAAATACTGAATTATCTTGAAAAGTATTTTTTCCTAATTTATAAAGACATAATTCCATTCTAACACAATTTACTTACTGTTATAATGCTATTTCTGTTGATTTTTATGACTTTTATTAGTTAAAAAGTTGCGATTTACTACACATAACTACATAATTTACTAACAAAAAAACAGTCCCCTCTTCCTGACACATGAAAAGTAAGACTGTAAACTAACTATCTTTTTCGATTTTTCTTCTTGGGCTTATCTTTGTACATCGCCATATCCGCTTCTTTTAAACAATCATCCAATGAATCAAATGTATTACCATGAATCTTAGCCGAACCAATAGATGTCTTAATCGTATGAGGGAACGCTTCTTTTTCCGCAATATAAGAAATCTCATCACGAATCGTCTGCTTAAAATCAATATCATTTATTCCTTTATCACTAATCGCCACAATAAATTCATCTCCACCTAAACGAATTGAAACTGACTTAAAAAATTCATCCAAACGTATTAAAGCTTGACCAATAATCTGCAATACCTTATCACCTTCCAAATGGCCGTATGTATCATTAATCGACTTAAAATCATTCACATCTACATAAAAAATCTCATTCAAATCCCTATTAGAATCTGAAATCTTCCCTTCTAAAGCTAAAGCATTTAACTTCTTACGATTAAATAAACCCGTTAATTCATCAATATAACTCATCTGATCTTCTAGAGAGAAAAAATACAAAATAATCGCTGTAAACATCGCTTGTGGAACACAAATCGCTAATTGATATCTCGAATATAAAAATAATATCAATACAATCGGTACCACAAAACCAATCACCATTAAAGACTTCTTAACGACAATCTTATTTCTAGACATTATCAGATTAATAATCCCATAAACGGTTGCCGTACCAAAGAATAAAAACAATAAGAAGACAATAATTCCATTCGTATACTCACCCCAAATCATCATACTATCACTAGTAATCGCATAAATAAATCCCGTCTTAAAGCTCGTTACCACCAGCGCACAATAACAAATCATAACCATCTTATACGCATAAGTAATCACATCATACTTCAAAAAGTGCACATCCAAAATTTCCTTCACATATAAGAACCAATAATAAGGAATTAACCCCATTAAAATAAATTCACCCATTGATAAAAAATGCAATAAAATCGTCGAACTATAAAAATCTCCATAAACTAATAAAGCCCAACTAATATCAATTATTAAATATATACAAAATGATTTCACTAAACTTTTAAATCTTATCGTAGCAGTTTGACCAACAAAATAAGAGCGTAACTTATATAATAAAGCTGATGAAGCCACTAAAATAAAAATCTCTGTCATAATAAACGACATAATAAATGTATCCATAAAAACTAAATCATCCTTCCTTGTAATCTTCCTATATTATCCAAAAAGCCTTGCCAGAAAAGAAGATATCTCCCCATACCCCAGCAAAGCAAATTAGATAACTATTTTTTCTCTCTGAATAAAACACTTATAACTAATATTTAGAATGTTCAGATGTATTTCATCAATAAATTTTGTTTTAACACAAATAATTATTCATTTTTTTCATTACAGAAAGTCTAAAAATAGTTCATTTACCCATCATCCCGTTTCTAATTGTGATTATATTGATTTACTAAACGATCGAAGTCTTCAGCTGGAATTGGTTTTGAAAAGTAGAATCCTTGCAAATACTCACAACCAAATTCACTTAAATCCTTCACCATCGATTGATCTTCCACACCCTCAGCCACAATCGCCAAGTTTTGTTCTTTAAAAATCTCAATCACATGCTTCATAATATGATTTTCACCCTTAAAATAACTCCACACCAAGCTCATATCTAACTTCGCAGTTGAAAATGGATAAGTAATTAAGCGTTGCATATTCGAACTCCCCATACCAAAATCATCCAACACTAAATGAGCATTATACTTTTTAAATTCCTTCATCTGATAATCAAATAAAGCCGTATTTAACATAGCTGATTCTGTAATCTCGAATTCAATCATCGATAAATCAACTCCATAATCCCTCGCAATCTGTCTAAACTTATGAACCAATTGCGTATCTTCAAACTGCAATGGCGATACATTAACCGTAATAAAATTAATCCCCATCTCCTTCAAATCGTGCTCTTGAATATATTGACACACCTTTTCAAACACTACTAAACCTAAATCTAAAATCTCACCAGTTGATTCAGCTAAAGGTATAAACTTATACGGTAAAATAATTCCCAATTTCTCATCATACATCCGCACTAAAGCTTCTGCCCCCGTAATTCTCTTAGATTTTGTTGAAAATAATGGTTGATAATAAACCAATAAATCTTTTTCTTTAATTTTCTTCGTTAAAATGCGTTTTAGTTGATTAGTTTGCTTCATCTCATTAATAATCTCACCATCAATTACAAATAATTGTTGACGATCCAACTCACATTTTTCTAGAATATGATCAGCATAAATAATAAACTGCTTCATCGATTCATGGCATAAGTCATATGACACAAAAAATGGTTCAGCTTGCAGAATAATCTCATGATCATCAATTATAAATGACCGTTCGAAACGCTCCTTAATCACACGTAAAAATTTCTCTTGATTTATAGGCTCTTCTGATATTAAAAAAATCTGCTTTGTATCAATATAAAACACATAGATATCCGGACAAATACTATGAATCCATTCCGTTACCATATCAATACTACTATCAAAACGAAAAATTCCGATACGTTCTAATACATTATGATAATTAGCTAACTTAATACCACCTAAGTATAATTGTTTCCCTTTTTGCTGATACTCATCAATCATATATAACATCGCTTCACGGTTAAACGTATTGGTCGAATGCGATCTAAATAATCGAGGATCACACATTTTTAAATAAATTAAATACTCCGCTACTGTAAAATAAAAATTAATTACAATAATTGAATAGGTAAAATAATTCACCACAATCCCAAAAGTAGCACATATCACTACCAACCAAACAGCCCAATTCTGCTTTAACTTAACTCTATCAAAATGAGTAACAATGAAACCAATTAAGATAACCACAAATACAGCGGGAACCATATAGATTGTCCAATACGCACTTCCCCTAACAAAAGCTCCATCCGTATAAGACACAATTAACCCCGTCCAAGGTGTCGTTATACAAATTACTAATAATATATATAATGGAATCCGAAATACATAACGATACTTCCAAAATTCCTTCCAAAAACCTAAATAATATATTATGTATAAAATAATTACAGAATAAATATACTCTACCATCACAGTAAATATACTAAATTTAATTAAATTACTATAATATTTCCAAGATACAAGTGGCCCATAAAAAATCTTATCCACCACCAAATACAAACTCATCACAATAACTAATACCGCAATTCGCCCAAATAATTTATTTTTAATTAGCGGTAACTTTCTCGTCTTTTTATACACATAAAACAATGCAACTTCTGCAAATAATAAAAATAAGAGTAATGATAAACTCCAACTCACAAAAAAACACCTTCCTTAACCCTTTTATTATTCTTTTTTAATGAACCAATAAGAAAAAATAACGATAAAAATAGTAATAATAACTAATCACATCAATGACTAGCTATCCTTGAAATAAAAAAAACAGTTATGCTCAAAACAGTAACTGCTTTAAAAAAACAATTTTTATCAATAAATCCGAATAATATACTTAATATTTCATCCTTTTTTATCATTTTATCATATACAATTCTTTAACGTCAATTATATGGCTGTCTATCGAACAACTTTCTTCCTATAAATACCGGACACATTTCGATAACTTAATAATATTTTCGATAATTAAATTTTAATACTTATAAATGGAAGCGTTATATCGATATATAAAAGAAAATATATACAAAAAACGAGTTTCCCTACTATATATTAGTAAGAAAACTCGTATGATGATTGGCATGGTGGTTCTATATTATCAAAAGATTATTTTTTCCATTTACCTAATGCGTCCACTTTATAGCTATTGATTACTTCATTACGTGCCATTTGGCCGTTGTCTTTTAAGTAATACCAATGTCCTTTGTCATAAATCCATTTGTTTTTAGCCATGTATCCCCATTGTTTTAAGTAATAGTCACCTACCCATTGATTTTGAGCATAGGTTCCATCTTCATTAATAAAGAACCAGCTTTGGTAATGATTATCATAAATCCATTCATTATGAGCCATGTATCCCCAATCTTTTAAGTAGTATGCACC
>NZ_FOGF01000093.1 GCF_900111135.1 Granulicatella balaenopterae
TTTTTTTGGTTGAATGGCTTGCTCTTTTAAATAAAGTCTTTTTTAGGTTGTCAAGCCGGAAAGCGTAGCGGGGCTTTACTACCTATACAAAAAGACTTTTACAATCTGTTAAGCCATACAATGCCAAAATTCTTCGTTTACCTGATTAGCTGATTTAAAGCCTAATATTTTTCTAGCAACATTATTTTCTCTTTCGATATATCGTTTATGCTTGTTAATCAAATCATCTAACGATTTGAATGCTTTATTATAAAAACGTTCTCCATCTACTCGATGACTACGTTCTACTTTCCCATTTTGCCACGGAGAATATGGTCGTGTTTTTTTGTATTGAATACCTTTAACTTTTAATACTCGCTCAAAATAACTTAACTGTTCGGTTTGATTCATATCATTGGTAAATTCTCTACCATTATCTGTTTGAACTGTTTTTATACTAAACCCCAATTTTTTATCTAGATCTTTAAGAAAATTAGCGGTATGAGTAACGCTTTTTTCATCTACAATGCTACAAACTCGTTTTCTTGTAAACTCATCAATAGCTGTAATTTGGTAATAACGCACTCCGTGAGTATCCCAACCGATACATTCTATTGGTACATATTTAATATCAATTTGTACTTTTTCACCTGGGTAAGTAACTTCATCAGGTTTCCACTTACTTTTAGGATAAGATTTTTTTTTAGGAGCTTCTTTCTTTTTAGCATGGCGATTAATCATTTTAATCATAGATTGATAATGTCTTGAATATCCTCTTTTTTTACACTGTACATAAACTTCAGCTAATCCATCTTTTTTATAATAACGATAACAATGTAAAATAATATCGATTTCTTCAGAAGTATGTTGATTTGGATGCGAATGTGGTTTGCGACTTTTTAATGCAAAAGATTGGACTGTTCCATCATATCGTTTGCGCCAGCGTTGAACTTGTTGACGACTAGTATGATATTTTCTTGCAGCAAGGGCATTATTATCATATTTTATCGCATATTCAACAATTTTCTTTCTTAATCTCATTTCTTCTGTTATAATTATTTTCACAAAGAACACCTCTCTATACTTTTGGTTTAGTCACTTATTAGTATATCAGATTGGTGTTCTTTTTTT
>NZ_FOGF01000088.1 GCF_900111135.1 Granulicatella balaenopterae
GTTTTGTATGTCCATTTTTGACCGCTAAAATCCTCATTATATGATACTTCAAAGGTTACATCTGGAACATAATTGCCTTTAGTATCTTTCTTAGTGAGTTTCAATTTGTATTGAATTTTATTGATGAATTCTAGTTCGTTGACTCTATCCACACGTAAGATTATTTTTTTGACTTCGTCTGATTTAATTAGATAATCTGGTGCACTAACCTCACGTACATAAACAGTATCTCCTGTCCATTTAGGGATGGTGACTGTTCCGTCTGCTCCTGTTTTATGTGTCCATGTGTCGCTACTAGTAAAATCTTCATCGTAACAAGTTTCAAAGATGACTCCTGGAACGTAATTTCCCTCAGAATCTTTTTTAGCTAGCTTTAATTCATATCCTTCGGGTGGATTATATGGTTCAAACTCAACATTTACACTAGTTGAGAATTGTCCTTCTTTCCAAACACTTAATAAGCGTTGGACATTACTAGAAACAGGGGTATACATCCACCAACTATAGCGATTAATATTGGTGGAAATATTTATGGTATAAGTACCCTTTAATTTTTCATCGCCATAAAAATAATAGCGTTCATTAATTGGAATAGTGGCACTATTAGTATATCTTCTCCCATCAGACTCAGTCACTAGGGTCACACCATCTGGAAGATCTAATGTTTGTGTCCATGAATTATCAATATGTCCTGAATTGATATTCGTTTTGATCCAATTTGTAATTTGTCCTTTATAATTGGGGTCATAATAGGCATCATTCTCTGGTGAAGATACTGTTAATTCAGTTGGGGCATTTCCATAAGAATTCAATGTCCCTTGACTAATATTTAATTCGACCCAGTTTAAGGCAGCAAAAGCTTCTGCATAATAATTATCTTTATTAGCATAATCATATTCTGTTGCCCAATATAATACATGATACGTTCCTGTTGGCGTTACTTTATGGAAAGTGTATTCATGTCCAGACGGTGGGTTTAATCGTGGGTCAATACACCATGCCACGTGATTGTCTACAGTAATATATGCCGTATAGGCTAAATTCCCATACCGATAAATTTCTGATGTACTATTCCCCCAACTTGCACTCCTTGACATAAAAGAGAATAAGGATTTTTTAGGTTGAATATTAGGATTAGTTGAATATTGACCGCCGTTTGAATAAAGTGTTACGACCTGTCCTTCTTGT
>NZ_FOGF01000008.1 GCF_900111135.1 Granulicatella balaenopterae
GGTTTGTTCGGCAACCTTATCCACCTAATCGTCTTATCAAGTTTCTGTTCGTAGGCTCAAGAACTTTGCTACACCACTTCCTTCATCTATACCATTTCTGATACCAACTTGTGGTTCGCTACACTTGGCGGTAAATACCCGTGACTGGACTTTCACCAGCTAGATTAGTGCCATGCTTGGCACACAAAAAAAAGCGCTAGATAACAATCATCTAGCACTCAAGTAATTTATTGATTTGTTGTTTTTAATAAAGCTTGCAGATTAGCTTTCATTACTGAAATATAATCTTCACCACTATCTATTTGTTCTTGGGTCAAACTTTCTAATGGATTTAAAACTAGTAATTCAACACCTGTTTCATCTGCTAATGTTTTAGCAATTTTTTCTGAAGCATTTTCTTCAAAATAAATATATTTTACTTGATTTTCTTTTACAAAATCAGATAATTCTGCTAATCGTTGGGGTGATGGTTCCACTTCTGCAGATAATCCAGTAATGGCTATTTGTTTTAGATTAAATTCTCTAGCTAAATAACCAAAAGCAGCATGTTGCGTTACAAAAGTTCGAGTCTTTACATCTTTTAGAGCTTCTTTGTACTCATTATCTAAGGAAGTTAATTTTTCAATATAAGCTTTAGCATTCGCTTTAAAGGTTTCAGCTTTTTCTGGATAAGCTGCTGCTAATTGATTTGTAATATTATTTACTACTTCAATTGATAGCTCAGGTGATAACCATACATGTGGGTCAAATTCATGATGGTGACCATCGTGGTGGTCTCCTTCTTCATGATGTTCTTCACCCTCATGGTCATGGTGGTCTCCTTCTTCATGATGTTCTTCACCCTCATGGTCATGATGGTCTCCTTCTTCATCTTCATCAGAACCAGGCATTAAGGTAATTCCTTCTGTTCCTTTAATGACCACTACACCATCCTCTTCTAATGAAGGTTTTAAATCTTCTACCCAATGTTCCATATTTTCATCTAAATACACAAAAGCATCAGACTCATACATATGGGCAATATCTTTGGCAGAAGGCTCATATCCATGTGGCTCAGTACCAGCACCAATTAACAATGATACCTCTCCTTCTTCACCCATAATATTTTTTGTAAAATCATACACTGGATAAAAAGTTGTCATTACTTTCAACTTACCATTATGATTCTCTGTTTGTTGACTTTGATTATTAGCAGAACAACCAACCAATAATAAAGCCGCTGAAACTAAAGCTATTATCTTTTTCATTATACTCTCCCTTTCTTCTTAACTCCTAGGTTTTCTTCTTATTACGTTTATTTTCGTGAATTACTTTTAATGCACGACGCTTTGTTTTAATATTTTTACTTTTCATCTCACGATAAGCAGATGATAATTCTGATTTCCCCATAAATACACCTCTTTATTCTAAATTATTTTACCAACTAGCTTTTTTCACACCAGGGATTTCCCCTTTATGAGCTAATTGTCTAAAATTAATTCTCGACATACCAAATTTACGCATATATCCTCTTGGTCTCCCATCCAAGCGATCACGATGTTTCAAACGATTAGGATTAGAATCTTTCGGCAATTTTGCTAATGCTTCATAATTCTTCTCCTTTTTCAATTGAATTCTAATATCACGATACTTTTCAACCATTTCTAATTGACGATTGTATTTTGCAATTTTTGATTTTTTTGCCATACCCTATTAACCTTTTCCTTTCTGTTTTAAATCGTAACTCTTACGTTTTAAAAGTATAACATTATATTTTTAATATTTCAACTATTATTTATCATGAACAAAAAAAAGACACCTACTACATTTAGTAAGTGCCTTGAGGAATTCCAACTCTTTATTTAGCTGATAATGCAGCCATTGTAATATAGTTATATGGTTGGTTAAAGTGTGGTAAGAAGAAAATATCTAATAATGCTAAACGATCAATTGTAACTTTTTCTTGAATTGCTAATGAGAACATATGAATTCCCATTGATACATCTTCTTTAGATACCATTTGACAACCTAATACAACACGAGTATCTGCATCGTAAACAATTTTAATCTTAACTTCATAGTTATCATGTTCCATGAAAGCAGGTTTTTGTAAATCACTGAAGCTTGTTTCAACTGCATTGTAACCAGCGCGTTTTGCTTTTTCTAATGTCAAACCTGTTGATACCATCTTCAAGTCAAAAATACAAATACCATTTGAGCCTTGTACCCCAATCGATTCTAATTCAGTACCGCATGCATTATGAGCTGCAACTATTCCTGAACGAACTGCATTAGTAGCTAAAGCAATATAGTTTGACGCTTCAATGGCATTATCATAAACTGTTGCACAGTCACCCACTGCATAAACACCATCATAACTTGTTTGTTGTTTTTTGTTAACTAAGTATGCTCCATTTGTAAATAATTCTAATTTTTCTTTTCCTAATGTATTATTTGGACGGAAACCAACTGCCATTACAACCATATCTACATCAAATGTTTCTTTGTCGGTTACAATGCGTTCTACTTTTGTTGTTCCTTCAACAGCTTTTACTGTTTGACCAAATGCACAATGAATACCATTATCTTTTAAGTTTTGTGCCATAATTTCAGTAAAGTCATGATCATAGTAATTAACTAAGCAAGTATCTGCTACATCAATTAAAATGACTTCTTTATTTAAACGTTTAAATGCTTCTGCTAATTCAACCCCAATATACCCTGCACCAACAACCGCAACACGTTTTAAGTCTGGTCTTTCTAATTTATCGATAACTTCTTGCGCATTTTGATATAATTTAACAAATTGCACATTTTCTAGAGTAGCTTTAAATTCAAGATTATCTTTTACTAATTCAATCCCTTTAATTGGTGGAATAATTGGAATAGAACCTGTGGCCAAAATTAATTTGTCGTAAGATTCGATGTGTTCCTTACCTTCTAATAAAACATGAACTTCTTTGTTTTCAAAATCAATATATTGAACTGGTGTATTCATGTGAACTTTCGCTCCAGCTGCTTCCAATTGATCTTTGTCTGAATAAAATAAGCCTTCTGGACCAGAAATTTGTTGACCAATCCATAATGCCATGCCACATCCTAGGAATGAAATATTTGAATTTTGATCAAATACTACTACTTCATTCTCTTTACCATAATTTGCTAACATTGTGTTAATACATGCTGTTCCTGCGTGATTTGCACCAACTACTACGATTTTGCTCATTAGATTACTCCCTTTCTATCTCCAAATCATTTTTGAATAATACCTTTATTCAGTGACAGTATATCATATAGGGGAATCGTTTACAATTATAATCATTCTAAACTAATACAGTTTTTTTTACTGTACTAACTTACTTTTATCTAATTCTTGATAGAATACTTCATCTAAAAATAAACCTTGTGGCGGTGCAGTTGGTCCGGCCTCATTTCTGTTTTTTACAACAATTAAACGTTCTAATTCATTAACTGGGCGCAATCCATTCCCAATTTGTAGTGTGGTCCCTACTAAAATACGAATCATATTATATAAAAATCCATTACCTTCAAATATAAAACAGACCTCATGACTTGTTTCATCGCGGTAAACTAATGCCTTTGTGACCGTTCTAACTTTATCTTCCTTATCTGTTTTCGTTGAGCAAAAACTTGTAAAATCATGAGTTCCAATAATAGCATTTAAAGCCGTTTGCATTTTATCTAAATCAAGTCGGTACGGATGATGCAAAGTATATAAGCGTTTAAACGGATCAATAGCTTGTGTATTACTAACACGATAGATATAGCGTTTCCCTTTTACAGTATATCTAGCATGAAAATCCTCATCCACTTTTTCTACTTCTTTTACCAAAATATCATCTGGTAATAAACTATTTAATGCACGTTTCGCACCTTCAGTAGAGATATCGGCCGGATAATCAAAATGGATAACTTGTCCATTCGCATGTACGCCTGAATCCGTTCTACCTGATGCACAAACTGGAATATACATCCCCTTAGTCATCTTTTTTAATGCCTTATTCAATTCCGCTTGAATACTATTACCATTTGTTTGTACTTGATACCCAACATAATTCGTACCATCATAAGCGATAATTGCTTTATATCTATTCATTCATTGTTCCTCATTTCTATCTATCTTCTTGTAATACTACACTGAAAATAAAAATAAGACAAGCCATACTCTGACTCGTCCTACTCATTATCCTCTTAAATAAACTAATGCCATTGTTAAACAACTCATCGCCACAAAAACATATACATCATGCTTACCATACTTTAATACACGAAATTTCGTTCTTCCTTCGCCACCTTGATATCCTCTAGCTTCCATCGCCAAAGATAAATCAAGGGCACGATTAAAAGCACTCACAAATAATGGCACCAAAATCGGAATAACGGCTTTAATTTGTTGCACTAAGGAACCTTCACCAAATTCCACCCCACGAGCACGCTGAGCATTCATAATTTTTTGAGCTTCATCCATTAAAGTCGGTACAAAACGAAATGCAATCGACAACATTAATGCTAATTCGTGAACGGGGAACTTTATTTTTTCTAAAGGCTTTAAAATTGCTTCAATCGAATCCGCTAAAGATAATGGCGGTGTCGTTAATGTTAATAATGTCGACATCACAATAATCAATACAAAACGCATAAAAATATAGCATGCGTTCACAATTCCAAAAGAAGTAATCTGAATAAAATGCCATTGGAAATAAGTAGTCCCGCCAGTTGTAAAAAACATCTGCAAGCCTACTGTAAAAATAATAATCCACAATAAAGGTTTAATGCCTTTTACAAAAAAATTAACTGGAATTTGGGATAAATAGATTGCCAAAAACACAAAAGCAAACAATAAAGCATATGTCACCCAATTATTTGCTAAAAAAATAATAAAAATAAAGAAAAATGTTGCTAATAACTTAGTACGCGAATCCAATCGATGGATAAATGAATCACCTTGAATATAACGTCCTAGTAATACTTGATTTAACATCGATTAGCCTCCTGATATTTTGCAATAATAAAACTTGTTAGCTCTTCAGTTGTTAAAGGATTTGCATCTGTTTTTAAACCTTTTTCGACCAATTTACTAAAAAATTGATTCGCTGTTGAACGTCCTAATTGTTTATCCAACATCCAATTCATATCCTTAAATAATTCTTTTGGCGAACCAGTTTTAGCAATTCGACCTTTTTCGACCACAATAACATGCTCTGCATAATCACAGACATCATCCATATTATGCGTCACTAAAATAATCGACATACCTTTTTCACGATACAAACGATAAAACATCTCCATCATGTCAATTCGACCTTGTGGATCTAAGCCTGCAGTAGGTTCATCTAACACCAAGACTTCAGGCTGCATTGCTAATACGCCAGCAATTGCCACACGACGCATCTGTCCCCCTGATAAATCAAAAGGCGACTTCTCTAACACATTCTCATCCAAACCAACCATAGCCGCTGTTTGACGAGCAATCTCCAAAGCATCCTTTTCACTTACACCAAAATTTTGTGGCCCAAAAGCAATATCTTTTATCACTGTCTCTTCAAATAATTGTGATTCAGGAAATTGGAATACAATCCCTACTTTTTTTCGAATTGGCTTTAAAGATTTATTAGCAGTAGTATCATCAATCTTTTCACTCCCAATCCAGACTTCCCCTTCAGTAGGCTTTAATAGCGCATTTAAATGTTGTAAGATAGTCGATTTACCTGAACCGGTATGACCAATAATAGCCGTATAAGAATGATTAGGAATTGTAAAATCAACATCAAATAAAGCCCTTTGTTCAAAAGGCGTTCCTGCTTGATAGTCAAAATTTACGTGTTTAAAAGATATTTCCATATCCAGTCTACCAACCTTTCCTCATCCATATACTCTGTCGGAACATTAATCCCTTTTTGAGCCAATTCATATTTTAACTTTTCAGAAAATGGTACATCTAAACCTTTTTCTACTAATTCTAAACCTATTTTAAAAATTTCATCTGGCGTCCCAATCTGATCTACTTGACCTTGGTTCATCATGATAATTTTATCGGCCCTACTTGCTTCATTAATATCATGAGTAATAGAAATCACCGTCATATTCTTCGTTTGATGCAATTCCTCAATAGTTTGAATCACTTCTAAGCGCCCTTCTGGATCAAGCATCGATGTCGACTCATCCAAGATAATGACTTTCGGTGATAAAGCAATAATTCCCGCAATCGCCACTCTTTGTTTTTGTCCACCAGATAAACGAGCTGGCTCACGAGTTTCAAAGCCTGTCATCTTCACCCGTTTTAAAGCATCTTCAATCCGAATAAGCATTTCTTCACGAGGAATCCCATTATTTTCTAAACCAAAAGCAATATCATCCTCAACCGTATTCCCAACAAATTGATTATCCGGGTTCTGAAAGACCATACCAACATTTTTTCGACAATCATATACATTCTCATATGTCATTTTAACACCATTAATAAAAACAGTCCCCGAATTTGCTTCTAATAAACCATTCATAATTTTTGCAACAGTTGATTTTCCAGAGCCATTATGACCAATAATTGCGACCCATTCACCTGGAAAAATTTTAAACGATATATCAGATAGTGCCTTCTTTTCACTATTATGATAAGTATAATTAATATTTTGTAATTCTATTATAGCTTTTTCCACTCTTTAATCAACTCCTCTAAAAAATATGAATAATTATAGGTAAAAAAAATACACTTTTTAGATGAATGTGCTGGCTCACGAAAATAATCATGAGCCAACTCGAGCTAGACTAAATAGTTATCAATAATCCTTTCTATAAAAGAACCTCCTATTCCGTCAAAAATGTGACGGAATAGAAGATAACTACTAACATCATAACGCTCTTTTCATACATCGAAAAGTGTTCGCTTGGTTTTATTAAACTAATTCAATAATTACCATTGGAGCAGCGTCTCCACGGCGAGGTTCTGTTTTAAGAATACGAGTGTATCCTCCTTGACGTTCACTATAACGTGATGCTAAGTCGTTGAATAATTTTTGTAAAGCTGATTCAACAACGATGTTTTCGCCTTCTTCGCGAACATCTGCAACTTCATTACGAACATATTTAGCTGCTTGACGACGAGCATGTAAGTCTCCACGTTTACCTAAAGTAATCATTTTTTCTGTAGTAGAACGGATTTCTTTAGCACGAGCTTCTGTTGTAACGATACGTTCGTTAATAATTAAGTCAGTTGTTAAGTCACGCATCATTGCTTTACGTTGCGCGCTTGTACGTCCTAATTTACGGTAAGCCATTTTAGTATATTCCTCCTTCTTAAGAGTTTTGTGTTAGTCTTCGCGTCTTAAGTCTAAGTTCAATTCAACTAGTTTGTGTTTCACTTCTTCAAGTGATTTACGTCCTAAGTTACGAACTTTGATCATTTCCGCTTCAGATTTATTTGTTAATTCTTGAACAGTGTTAATTCCAGCACGTTTTAAGCAGTTATAAGATCTAACTGATAAATCAAGTTCTTCGATAGTCATTTCAAGCATTTTCTCTTTATGACTTTCTTCTTTTTCTACCATAATCTCAGCTTTACGAGCTTCATCTGTTAAGTTTACAAAAATATTTAAGTGAGCTGTTAAGATTTTAGCAGCTAAACTGATCGCTTCTTCAGGAGAAATAGATCCGTCAGTCCACACATCTAATGTCAACTTATCATAAATATTTTTTTGTCCGATACGAGTATTTTCAACTTGATAGTTTACTTTACTTACCGGAGTATAAATTGAGTCAATTGGAATAACACCAATTGGCATATTGTCAGTTTTATTATATTCTGAACGAACATACCCGCGACCATTTTTCGCGTTCATGCGAACGTGGAAACGGTGACCTTCACCGACAGTACAAATATATAAGTCTGGATTTAGAACTTCCATGTCACTATCACAACGGATATCACCGGCAGTAACAACAGCTGGTCCTGTAACATCTAATTCTAAAGTTTTATCATCTTCGCTAAAAGATTTTAATGCCACTTTCTTTAAGTTTAAAATAATTGCAGCTACATCTTCTACCACACCATCAACTGTTGAATATTCATGTAAAACACCGTCTACTTGAATATCTGTAATTGCAGTACCTGGTAATGATGATAATAAAATGCGACGTAATGAGTTCCCTAATGTAGTGCCATAACCGCGTTCAAGTGGTTCAACAACGAATTTACCAAATTTGGCATCTTCGCTGATCTCAATCGTTTCAATTTTTGGTTTTTCAATTTCGATCATTATTATTACCCCTTTCAAAACGTATGTACATCATGTGATTGTAATATACAGTTCGTAAGTAACAAACAATTACACACGACGACGTTTTGGAGGACGACATCCATTATGAGGAATTGGTGTTACGTCACGAATTGCAGTAACTTCTAAACCTGTAGCTTGTAATGAACGGATTGCTGCTTCACGTCCTGAACCAGGTCCTTTTACAGATACTTCAACAGATTTCATACCATGTTCCATTGATCCTTTTGCAGCTTGTTCAGCAGCCATTTGAGCTGCGAATGGAGTAGATTTTTTAGAACCTCTGAATCCTAATGAACCAGCAGAAGACCATGAAATTGCATTACCATGAACGTCTGTAATCATAACAATTGTATTATTAAATGTTGAACGGATGTGAGCTACACCTGTTTCAATATTTTTTTTCACGCGGCGTTTGCGTACAACTTTCTTTGCCATGAAGTGTTAACCTCCTTCTTTAATTAATTTTTATTTTTTCTTACCTGCAACGGCTTTTGATGGGCCTTTACGAGTACGAGCATTATTTTTTGTGTTTTGTCCACGAACTGGTAATCCGTGACGGTGACGCATACCACGATAAGAACCGATTTCCATTAAACGTTTAATGTTTAAGTTCTTTTCACGACGTAGGTCTCCTTCGATTTTTAGTTTATCAACTTCTGCACGAATACGATCTAATTCGTCGTTTGATAATTCACGAACACGAGTATCTTCTGAAACATTAGCTGCTGCTAAAATTGCTTTAGAAGTTGTCATACCGATTCCGTAGATGTATGTTAATGAAATAACAATACGTTTTTCACGTGGAATATCCACACCTGCAATACGAGCCATACTGTGAGTACCTCCTTATAATTTATTATCCTTGACGTTGTTTATGTTTGGGATTTTCGCAAATCACCATAACTTTACCATTGCGTTTAATGACTTTACATTTTTCGCAAATTGGTTTTACTGAAGCTCTAACTTTCATTGTTTTACCTCCTTCTATCATTGACGGAGTACATTATTTGAAGCGATACGTAATTCTTCCACGAGTTAAGTCATACGGTGATAACTCAACGGTAACTTTATCTCCTGGTAAAATTTTGATGTAATGCATACGGATCTTTCCAGAAACGTGTGCTAATACTTCGTGACCATTTTCAAGTTCTACCTTGAACATAGCATTTGGTAGCGTTTCATTAACAATACCTTCAATTTCAATTACGTCTTCTTTTGCCATGCTTCATCATCCTCCTTACTGAACAATTCGATAGTTGTCCTGTGTCTTTGGTTGACAAAAACTAATGTTATCTAACTGTTTTATTATACCATTTTTATACTAAAATGCAAATAAGTTTATCACTTATTAGCGCATAATTTTTTTAATGTCTTCAAAAATAGAATCAATATCTTTTCCGCCATCTACATTAACTAATACGCCTTTATCAGCATAATAGCTTAAAATTGGTTTTGATTGTTCAAGATTAATTTGGATACGATTTTCAACTGTTTCTGGTTTATCGTCTTCGCGTTGATAGAAATCTGATGAACCACAACGGTCACATGTGTCTTCTACTTTTGGTGGGTTATTTACTTTATGATAAGTAGCCCCACAACCACGACAGATGATACGTCCAGTAAGTCTTTGCATTAAAATAGACGGATCTACTTCGATATTAATAACCGCATCAATTTTGCGATCTAAATCTTTCATAATTCCATCTAATGCTTCTGCTTGGACTTGTGTACGAGGAAAACCATCTAATAAGAAACCATTTTTAGTGTCTTCTTGTGCCAAACGTTCTTTAACAATCCCGTTTGTAACTTCATCAGGAACTAATTCGCCTTTATCCATAAATGATTTAGCTTTTAATCCTAATTCAGTTTCTTCTTTCATTGCCGCACGGAACATGTCGCCCGTTGAAATATGCGGAATGTTATATTCTTTTACGATTCTTTCAGCTTGAGTACCTTTACCTGCACCAGGTAACCCCATTAAAATGACGTTCATACTTGTCCCCCTATCATAAAATATGAAGGAGTGACAAAACCAATAGTTATAAAAACCACGATTTTGCCGCTACTTCGAACTATTCCTCGATAAATCCTTGATATCTACGTTTAACCGTACGACCTTCGATTTGACGATTTACTTCAATTGCAACACCAACTACGATAAGTAAGCTAGTACCACCTAACATAATACCACGAGGAAGTGACCATAAAGCAGATGCAATCATTGGTAAAATCGCAATTAAACCAAGATAGAATGCTCCTACAGTACTTAAACGAAGTAATAATGATGAAATATATTGTTCAGTATCGTTACCCGGACGAACACTTAAGATATAAGCACCTTGTTTTTGTAAGTTTTCAGCAACTTTTTCTGGATTCACTTGTACGAATGCATAGAAATAAGTAAAGATAATGATTAATAGTGTGAATAGACATGCCCCAATAGGTTGAGTCAAGTCAAAAATCATACTAGTAACTTTGAACCAGTGATCTTCACTATGAGTTGCAGACACAAAACCAAGAACTGTACTTGGTAATGTCATAAATGAACTTGCAAAAATAACGGGAATAACTCCTGCTGAGTTAATTTTAAGTGGTAAACGTGAAGTTTCATTAGAACCTGTCGCACGTTTAGAATGTTGGATTGGTAAACGACGTTGTGCTTGTTCAACAAATACAACTAACGCAATTACCAAGATTACTGCAACGATTAAAGCAGCAGTAAATCCTAAAGCACGATACAAGTCTCCACCTGATTTACCAGCGATATTTTGATTATAGAATGTGAAAATATCAGATGGCATTCTTGCAATAATACCAGCAAAGATTAAAATTGATACCCCATTACTAATACCTTTAACAGTAATCATGTCTCCTAACCAAGTTAAGAACATGGTACCTGTTGTTAGTACTAAAGCAATCATAATATATGTTTGCATACTAGGGTTTGTAATTAATCCAAAATTAGACAAAGCATTAAAGCCAAGCGATACCCCTAATGCTTGGATAAATCCAATAACAATAGTTAAGTATCTTGTTGCTTGATTTAATTTTCTACGTCCAACTTCACCTTGCTTAGACCATTCAACAAAAGTAGGTAAAATATCCATCTGTAACAATTGAACAACGATTGACGCTGTAATATATGGTGAAACACCCATTGAAAAGATTGAATAGCTTGATAAAGCCCCACCACTAAATGTGTTTAAAATGTTGAATAAGCCTTCATTTGAAAATGCTTGAATGGCAGCTGCATTTACACCAGGTACTGTAATATGAGTACCAATTCTAAAAACGACCAAAATCATCATTGTAAATAATAAACGATCTCGTACGTCTTTTTCTTGAAATGCATTTTTCATTCGTGTGAACATTAGATCACCTCGATTGATCCACCTGCAGCTTCAATAGCTTCTTTTGCTGCTTGTGAGAATTTATTTGCTTTAACAGTAAGTTTACGTTCTAATTTACCATTTGCTAAAATTTTGATACCGTCTAATTCGTTTTTAACAATACCAGATTCTACTAATACAGCAGCAGTGATTTCTTGTCCATCTTCAAAACGGTTTAATGTTTCTAGATTAACAACTGCATATTCTTTACGGTTAATATTTTGGAAACCGCGTTTTGGAATACGACGGAATAATGGTGTTTGTCCACCTTCAAATCCTAATCTTACTCCTCCACCTGAACGAGCTTTTTGACCTTTATGTCCACGACCAGATGTTTTACCATTTCCTGAACCTTGTCCTCTACCAACACGGTTACGTTCTTTACGTGAACCTACTGATGGTTGTAATTCATGAAGTTTCATGTTTCGGGCACCTCCTTATAAGTTAAGTTTATCTATTAAACTTCCTCTACATCTACTAAATGGCTAACTGTACGAACCATGCCTTTGATAGCATCGTTTGCAGGTTTTACCACAGTAGATCTGATTTTTGTTAAGCCTAAAGCTTTAACAGTATCAACTTGATTTTGAGGACGTGCGATTAAGCTACGTTTTAAAGTAATCTTTAATTCTGCCATTTTAAAGTCCTCCTATCCTAATAATTCTTCTACAGATTTGCCACGTAATGCAGCAACATCTTCAACACGTTTTAATTGTTTTAATCCTTCGATTGTAGCACGAACCATGTTTACTGGTGTGTTAGAACCTAAAGATTTTGAAGTAACGTCGTGGATACCTGCTAATTCAACTACCGCACGTACAGGACCACCTGCAGCAACTCCAGAACCGGCTTGAGCTGGTTTCAATAATACGTTACCGCCACAGTAGCGTCCGATTACTTCGTGAGGAATTGTAGAACCACTTGTTGGAACTTCAACCAAGTTTTTCTTCGCATCTTCAATTGCTTTACGGATTGCTTCTGGAACTTCTTGAGCTTTACCAGTACCAAAACCAACGTGTCCATTACGGTCACCAACCACTACTAAAGCAGCGAAACGTAAACGACGTCCACCTTTAACAACTTTAGTTACGCGGTTAATCGCAACAACGCGATCTTCTAACTCTAAGTTTCTTGCATCAATGTTAACCATGTGTTGTGGATCCTCCTTTTCCTAAAATTCTAGTCCATTTTCGCGAGCAGCTTCAGCTAAAGCTTTTACACGTCCATGGTATAAGTATCCACCACGGTCAAAGACTACCTTTTTAATATTTTTTTCTGTTCCGCGTTCAGCGATTAATTTACCAACAGCTGTAGCTTCTTCAGTTTTTGTTCCGTTTTCTACGTTTGTATCTAATGTAGAGGCACTTGCTAGCGTCACACCCGCTACGTCATCAATTAATTGAGCGTAGATGTTTTTGTTAGAACGAAAAACGTTCAAGCGTGGGCACTCAGCAGTACCAGAAATTTTGCGACGTACTCGTGCGTGACGGCTTTGACGCACTTTATTTTTGTCTGGTTTTGTAATCACAATTTTCACCTCTTCTATCTATTTTTATGCTACTAAGAGCGAGATAAAAGGCAAATAATAGATATTATTATTTACCTGTTTTACCTTCTTTACGACGTACAAATTCATCAACATAACGAATTCCTTTACCTTTATAAGGTTCTGGAGGACGAACGCCACGAATGTTAGCTGCTAATTCGCCAACTTTTTGTTTGTCATAACCTTTTACAATAATTTTTGTGTTTGATGGTACTTCTACAACCAAGCCTTCTTCTGGTGTGAATTCAACTGGATGTGAGTATCCAACGTTCAATACAAGTTTGTTTCCTTGTAATTGAGCACGGTAACCTACCCCGATAAGATCCAATTCTTTTTGGAATCCTTCAGTAACTCCAACAACCATGTTGTTGAAAATAGCACGTGTTGTTCCGTGGATTGTTTTGTTTTCTTTAGAATCATCTGGACGAGCAAACACAACTTCACCTTCGTTTTGAGTTAATGTGATAGCTGGGTTGAATGTGTATGATAATTCACCTTTAGGACCTTTTACTGTTACAGTATTGTCTTTTAAGTCGATTGTTACTCCTGCTGGAATAACAACTGGTTTATTTCCGATACGGCTCACTACGGTGCACCTCCTTGTTTTCTAATATTACCAAACGTATGCTAATACTTCTCCACCTACGTTTTTAGCTCTTGCTTCTTTATCTGTTACAACACCTTCTGATGTTGAAATGATTGCGATACCTAAGCCATTTAAAACTTTTGGCACTTCGCCAGTTTTTGCATAAACACGTAAACCTGGTTTTGAAATACGTTTCAATCCTGTGATTACACGTTCATTATTCTTGCCATATTTCAAGAATACTTTGATTACATTTTGCTTGTCATCTTCTTTTACTGAATAGTCTTTAATAAAACCTTCATTTTTTAAGATTTCAGCAATTGCCAATTTCATGTTTGATGCTGGGACTTCTAAAGACTCGTGACGTACCATGTTAGCGTTACGAATACGAGTTAAGAAATCTGCGATTGGATCTGTCATAACCATTAAGTTGTACCTCCTTTAATCAAGTTTAGTGTTTACCAACTTGCTTTCTTCATTCCTGGGATTTGCCCTTTATAGGCAAGCTCGCGTAAACAAATACGGCAAAGTTTGAATTTACGATATACTGAATGCGGACGACCACAAACTTCACAACGTGTATACTCTTGAGTTGAGAATTTCGCTGGACGTTTGTTTTTTGCGATCATTGATTTTTTAGCCAAACTATTTCGCCTCCTATATTTTTATTTTTGGAAAGGCATTCCAAGTTGTGTTAATAATTCTTTAGACTCTTCATCAGAGTTTGCAGTAGTTACGATAACGATATCCATACCACGTACTTTATCTACTTTATCATAGTCGATCTCTGGGAAAATTAATTGTTCTTTAACTCCTAGAGTGTAGTTTCCACGACCGTCGAATGATTTTTTAGAAATACCACGGAAATCACGTACACGTGGAAGTGACACTGTCACTAATTTATCTAAGAAATCATACATTTGTTCGCCACGTAAAGTAACTTTAGTACCGATAGGCATACCTTCACGTAAACGGAAACCAGCGATTGATTTTTTAGCAGTTGTAATAACTGGTTTTTGACCAGCAATTAATGTTAATTCTTCAACAGCTTTTTCTAAGTTTTTAGCATTTGTTGTTGCATCACCAACACCCATGTTGATAACGATTTTTTCAACTTTTGGTACTTCCATAATAGATTTATAGCCAAACTTTTCCATTAATGAAGCTACCACTTCGTTGTTATATTTTTCTTTTAAGCGGTTCATGCAGGATGGTCCTCCTTCCTAAAAATTACTTATCTAATTGTTCACCTGTGCGTTTTGACACACGAACTTTTTTGCCATCTACTACTTTGTAGCCTACACGTGTAGGTTGTCCTGTAGAAGGGTCAATGAACATAACGTTTGAAACATGAATTGGTGCTTCCATTTCTACGATTCCACCTGTTTGGTTCGCTTGAGATGGTTTTTGATGTTTTTTAACGATGTTTACGCCTTCAACAAGAACGCGGTTTTGTTTTGGAAAGCTTTTTAAAATTACGCCTTCTTTACCTTTGTTTTTACCTGAGATTACTTTTACTTTATCACCAGTTTTAACGTGCATGTGTTGTACACCTCCTTCGTTTTGAAAAGTTTTATAGTACTTCTGGAGCTAATGAAACGATCTTCATGTAGTTGTTGTCACGTAATTCACGTGCAACAGGTCCAAAGATACGTGTTCCACGAGGACTCTTGTCATCACGAATGATAACACATGCGTTTTCGTCAAATTTAATGTATGAACCGTCTTTACGACGAGCTCCTGATTTTGTACGAACGATAACTGCTTTAACTACTTCACCTTTTTTAACAACTCCACCTGGTGTTGCTTGTTTAACAGTTGCGACAATTACATCTCCGATGTTGGCTGTTTTACGGCCAGATCCACCTAAAACTTTAATCGTTAATACTTCACGGGCACCTGAGTTGTCAGCTACCTTTAGACGAGATTCAGCTTGAATCATTGTTGGTTCCTCCTTTCAAGCGTATGGAACATATATTTATTTAATATTAAATAATTACTGCTTCTTCTACAATTTCAACTAAACGGAAACGTTTTGTTGCTGATAATGGACGAGTTTCCATAATTTTAACAATATCTCCCAATTTAGCTGAGTTATTTTCATCATGTGCTTTAAATTTCTTTGTATATTTTACGCGTTTACCGTAAGTTGAGTGACGTTTGTAAGTTTCGATTGCAACTACAATAGTCTTGTCCATCTTATCTGATACTACGCGACCTTGATAAACTTTACGTTGGTTACGTTCTTCAGCCATAATTTATCATTGCCTCCTTTGCTGAGTGATTATTTTTGCAATTCTTCTTGACGCAATGCAGTCTTGATACGTGCAATTTGTTTACGTACTTCGCGAATGCGAGCAGTATTTTGTAATTGCCCTGTAGCAAGTTGGAATCGTAAGTTGAATAATTCTGTTTTAAATTCTTGTTCTTTTTCAACCATTTCAGCAGTGGATAACCCTTTAAGTTCATTTTTAAGTTCATTAACCTTCATTCGATTCACCACCAATTTCTTCACGTTTCACAAATTTAGTTTTAACTGGCAATTTGTGTGATGCCAAACGAAGTGCTTCACGAGCTACTTCTTCAGATACGCCTGCAATTTCAAACATGATTTTACCACGTTTAACTGGTGCTACCCAACCTTCAGGTGCCCCTTTACCAGAACCCATACGAACCCCGATAGCTTTAGCAGTATATGATTTGTGAGGGAAAATTTTGATCCATACTTTCCCACCACGTTTCATGTAACGAGTCATTGCGATACGAGCTGCTTCGATTTGACGGTTAGTAATCCAGTGAGATGTCACTGCTTGTAAACCATATTCGCCGAATGCGATTTCTTTTCCACCTTTAGCTTCTCCGCGCATTTTTCCACGGAATTCACGACGGTGTTTTACACGTTTTGGTACTAACATGATTATTTCCCTCCTTTCACTGATTTATTCTTTCTTGTTGGTAATACTTCATCACGGTAAATCCAAGTTTTAACACCTAGTTTTCCGTAAGTAGTATCTGCTTCTTCCCAAGCATAGTCGATATCGGCACGTAATGTATGCAATGGAACTGTTCCTTCTGAATAGCTTTCAGAACGAGCAATATCTGCACCGTTTAAACGACCTGATACCATTGTTTTAATACCTTTAGCTCCTGCACGCATTGTGCGTTGGATAGCTTGTTTTTGTGCACGACGGAAAGCAACACGACGTTCTAAGTCTCTTGCAATACCTTCTGCAACTAATTTAGCATCTAAATCAGGTTTTTTAATTTCTACAATATTAATGTGTACTTTTTTACCTGTTAATTTATTTAAGCTTAAGCGTAATTTATCTACTTCTGATCCGCCTTTACCGATAACCATTCCTGGTTTAGCAGTGTGGATAGAAACATTAACACGATTAGCAGCACGTTCAATTTCAATTGTTGAAACGCTAGCATCGCTTAATTGTTTACGGATATAATCACGGATTCTTAAATCTTCATGTAAGAAATTTGCGAAATCTTTATCTGCGTACCATTTAGAATCCCAGTCACGAATGATCCCAACACGCATTCCAATTGGATGAATTTTTTGACCCACTGATTATCCCTCCTTCTTCTCTGATACCACTACAGTGATGTGGCTTGTACGTTTTAAAATTTGTGAAGCTGAACCTTTTGCACGAGGACGGAAACGTTTCATTGTTGGTCCTTCGTTGACATAAGCTTCGCTTACATATAAGTTTTCTACATCTAAATCGTAATTGTGTTCTGCGTTAGCAATAGCTGACATTAAAACTTTTTCCACGATTGGAGAAGCCGCGCGTGGTGTGAATTTTAAGATAGAAATTGCATCGCCGATGTTTTTACCTCTAATAAGATCGACTACTAGACGAGCTTTACGAGGTGCAATACGAACTGTTTTTGCAAATGCTTTTGCAGACGTAATTTGTTCTGACATATTAAGTCCTCCCCTCGTTATTTACGTTTAGTTTTTTTGTCGTCACTTGCGTGACCACGATATGTTCTTGTTGGTGCGAATTCACCTAATTTGTGTCCAACCATATCTTCTTGAATATAAACTGGAACATGTTTTCTTCCATCGTAAACTGCAATTGTTAACCCAACAAAGTTAGGGAATACAGTTGAACGACGAGACCATGTTTTAATTACAACTTTTTTCTCGCTACCTTGAGCAGCTTCGACCTTTTTCATTAAATGAGCATCAATGAATGGTCCTTTTTTTAAACTACGACCCATGCTGATATCCTCCTTCCAGATTTTAATAGAATCAGATTAATCATTTATTATTTTTTACGACCACGAACAATAAGCTTGTTAGAACGAGCTTTTTTCTTACGTGTTTTGTATCCAAGAGTAGGTTTACCCCATGGAGACATTGGTGATGGACGCCCGATAGGAGCTTTACCTTCACCACCACCGTGTGGGTGATCGTTAGGGTTCATTACTGATCCACGAACTGTTGGACGTTTACGTAACCAACGAGAACGACCAGCTTTACCGATGTTTACTAATTCATGTTGTTCGTTACCTACTGAACCGATAGTAGCACGACAAGTTGATAAGATCATACGTACTTCACCTGAGTTCAAACGAACTAAAGTGTATTTACCTTCTTGACCTAATACTTGTGCACTTGTACCTGCTGAACGAACTAATTGTCCACCTTTACCAGGTTTAGTTTCAATGTTGTGGATAACTGTACCTACAGGGATGTTTGCTAATGGTAAAGCATTACCTACTTTAATATCAGCATTAACTCCTGATTCAATACGTTGCCCTACTTTAATACCTTTCGGTGCAATGATATAAGCTTTAACTCCGTCAGTATAGTGGATTAAAGCGATATTTGCTGAACGGTTTGGATCGTACTCGATTGCATTTACCACACCTTCAACGTTATCTTTGTTACGTTTGAAGTCGATAATACGGTAAGCACGTTTGTGTCCGCCACCTTGGTGACGTACAGTAATTTTACCTTGTGAGTTACGACCAGCGTTGTTTTTAGAAGATTCTAAAAGCGTTTTTTCAGGTTTTGTTTTAGTGATTTCACTAAAATCATAACCAGTCATATTACGACGGCCGTTTGAGGTTGGATTATATTTTTTAATCGCCACGTGTTTTCCCTCCTATTGTTATAGTAGTTTTTCTCTTAAAAGAATTAAGCTTCTTCTGAGAATAATTGAATATCTTTTGAAGATTCTGTTAACTTCACGATTGCTTTACGGCGTTTGTTAGTGTAACCAGCATAGCGGCCAACACGTTTTAACTTAGCACGTACATTTAAAATGTTTACTTTTTCAACTTTAACGTCGAAAATTTCTTCGATAGCTTGTCTTACTTGTGTTTTGTTCGCACGAACATCTACTTCGAAAGTGTATTTCTTTTCGTCAACAGCAAGCATTGAAGCTTCAGTAATGATAGGGCGTTTAATTACGTCTCTTGCATCCATTATTGAAGTCCCTCCTCTACTTTAGAAAGAGCAGCTTGTGTTAAGATTAAT
Organism: Granulicatella balaenopterae; assembly: GCF_900111135.1. Classification (GTDB taxonomy): domain Bacteria; phylum Bacillota; class Bacilli; order Lactobacillales; family Aerococcaceae; genus Granulicatella; species Granulicatella balaenopterae. Next base: position 19,295 of record NZ_FOGF01000008.1, read on the forward strand.
TTATCGTTGTTTACAACGTCTAAAACAGTAACGTTTGTTTCATCAACAATTGTTACGTTTGGTAAGTTACGTCCAGCTAATGCTGCAAAGTCGTTAGATGATTCTACAACCACTAATACTTTTGTATCAACGTTAAGGTTACTTAACATTTGTGCAAATTCTTTTGTTTTTGGTGCATCAAATTGTAATGCGTCTACAACAAATAATTTGTTGTCTAATACTTTTTGTGATAATACAGATTTAATCGCTAAGCGACGAACCTTTTTAGGTAATTTATAGCTATATGAACGAGGTGTTGGTCCGAATACAATACCTCCGCCACGCCATTGTGGTGAACGAATTGATCCTTGACGTGCACGACCAGTTCCTTTTTGACGCCATGGTTTGCGTCCTCCGCCGCTTACTGCGCTACGGTTTTTAACTGCGTGAGTTCCTTGTCTTAATGAAGCACGTTGCATGATGATTGCATCAAATACTACGCTTTCGTTTGGTTCAATACCAAAAATCCCATCGTTTAATTCGATTTCGCCATTTTGCGTACCGTCTTGTTTAAATAAAGTAACTTTAGTCATTCTCTCGTTCCTCCTCTCTTACAATAATTATTTGTTTTCTGCTTTAATAGCAGTTTTGATTTCTACTAATGATTTTTTAGAACCTGGAACATTACCTTTAATTAAGATAACATTACGTTCTGCATCAACCTTAACGATTTCAAGGTTTTGGATAGTAATTCTATTTCCACCCATTTGACCTGGTAAAGCTTTACCTTTGAATACGCGTGATGGTGATGATGCTCCACCCATTGAACCTGGGCGACGGTGGTAACGAGATCCGTGAGCCATTGGTCCACGTGATTGTCCATGACGCTTGATAGCACCTTGGAAACCTTTCCCTTTAGATGTACCAGTTACGTCAACAACGTCTCCTGCTTGGAATACGTCTACTGTTAATTCTTGTCCTACTGTGTACTCGCTAAGCTCTACATTGTTGATTTCACGAATGAAGCGCTTAGGAGTAGCATTTGCTTTTGCTACATGACCTTTAGCAGGTTTGTTTGATAATACTTCACGGATATCTTCGAAACCTAATTGAACAGCTTCATATCCATCGTTTTCCATTGTTTTTAATTGTAATACAACGTTAGGTTGTACTTCAACAACAGTTACAGGTACTAATTCTCCTGATTCTGTAAAGTATTGAGTCATTCCTACTTTTTTACCTAAGATTCCTTTTGTCATGGTTACACCTCCATTTTATTATTATAGTTTGATTTCGATGTCAACGCCACTTGGTAAATCAAGTTTCATTAATGCGTCAACAGTTTTTGGTGTTGGGCTTACAATATCAATTAAACGTTTGTGAGTACGCATCTCGAATTGTTCACGAGAATCTTTGTACTTGTGAGTCGCACGAATAACTGTGTAAACTGATCTTTCTGTTGGCAATGGAATTGGTCCAGCTACGCTAGCTCCAGTTCTTTTTGCAGTTTCTACGATTTTTTCCGCTGATTGGTCAAGCGCACGGTGTTCGTAAGCTTTTAAACGGATACGGATTTTTTGTTTTGCCATTGTCTCTCCTCCTTCGTCAATTGTTTTAGTAACAAGACTAGCTCCACGTGAATTTCCGACCTCTACCCATTCGTGGCAAAGCGTCCGGGTGTGTCGCAACCTCTCGTTTCATCGCTACCCCAAATAAAATTTAGGGGAGTGTTTCAGTGAAGTTTTTGTCCTTTGCTGTAACACTTTTATAAGTATACATGTGTTATGAAAAATAATCAAGTGTTTTTTATTGATTTTTCAAACTTTTTTTATGAAAACGCAGCCGTGTGTTTCTTCCTTGTTCTTTCCTTATTATATACGAAAAATAATTTACTGCATTTTTAGCTAAATGTAAAGTAATATGGTCTTATTTTTTAATTTTTTCTTATTTTTTATGAACTTTTTTATTTTTTATTGGAATTAGGCGATAATAACTTGTTGTGAAACTTTTGCTAGTATGCGGTTTAGTGCACGCTTTTGCTTGTTGTATTTGTTAGTTAGATATTTTTAGCCTTTTATTCTTAAAACTAGTTTATATAGATGAAAGAAGTAGTTAACCAATTTTATTTGACTAACTACTTCTTTTGTTTTCGCTATTTTGATTTATGAGTTATTTTGTATGGTAACCATGTGGATTTTTTGCTTGCCAGTTCCATGAATCTCTTACCATATCTTCTAATGTTTTTTCAGCTTGCCAACCTAAAAGTTCTTTGGCTTTTGTAGCATCTGCATAACAAGTCGCAATATCTCCAGGGCGACGATCGCAAATTTTGTATGGTACTGGTACTTTGTTAATTTCTTCAAAGGTTTTCACTAAATCTAAAACACTATAGCCAATTCCTGTACCTAAATTAACGACTGTTGCACCTTTATGTGTGCGATTATAATTAATTGCTAAAACATGACCTTTTGCTAAGTCGGTAACATGGATATAATCTCTAACTCCTGTTCCATCATGCGTATCATAGTCATTACCAAAAACACTTAATTCTTCACGCTCCCCAATTGCTACTTGGGTAACATATGGCATTAAATTATTTGGAATACCATTTGGACACTCACCTATTAAACTACTTTCATGAGCTCCGATCGGATTAAAGTAACGTAAGTTTGTTACTGCCCAATCTGCATCACTATTTGCGATATCTGTTAAGATTTGTTCAACCATTAGTTTTGAATACCCATAGGGATTAGTTGCTGATGTTGGCATTGTTTCATTAAATGGTACTTGATTATTCATACCATAAACAGTTGCACTTGAACTAAAGACAATACTCTTAACATTAAATTCAGTCATTACTTCTACTAAATTAAGTGTCGCTGCAATATTATTTTGATAATACTTTAATGGTTGTTCTACTGATTCACCTACTGCTTTATAACCTGCAAAGTGAATAACCGCATCAAAATCATATTGAGAAAACACATCACGTAAGAATTCCTTATCTTGGACATCCCCTTCATGCATGATAATATCTTTACCAGTAATGATGTTTATACGATTCAATACTTCCGGTACACTATTGCAAAAATTATCTACAATAATCACTTCTTCATTTTGCTTTAATAATTCAATTACTGTATGACTTCCGATATATCCTGCGCCGCCTGTTACTAAAATTGTCATCCTTACGCCTCCTTAAAGGTTACTATTTACTATAAATTATTTCTATTATAATACATCATCTTTGTGGTCTTCTTGTAATGTTAAAATACGAGGACCATCTTTTGTGATTGCTAATGTATGTTCGAATTGACAGCTTAAGCCGCCGTCTAATGTATGGGCTGTCCAACCGTTTGATTCCATTTCAGCTTGCCATGTACCAGTATTTACCATTGGCTCAACTGTAATGACCATACCTTCTTTTAGACGTAATCCTTTGCCAGGAAGTCCATAGTGAGGTACTGCTGGGCTTTCGTGGATTGTTGGTCCAATACCATGTCCAATAAAGTCACGTACTACTGAATAGCCTTCGCCTTCGACATATGTTTGAATCGCATGGCCGATATCACCAATACGGTTCCCTGCTTTTGCTTGTTCAATCCCTTTATACAAAGCAGTCTTTGTTACATTATATAAACGTTCTAATTCTTCATTAGATTCGCCAACAATATAACACCAACATGAATCTGATAAAGCGCCTTTTAAATCAACACAGAAGTCCACTTTTACCATATCGCCTGATTTCAATGGTTCTTTACGTGGGAAGCCATGACAGATTTCGTTATTAACACTAGTACATGTTGCATACTTATAGCCTTCATAACCAATCTGCGGTGCACTAGCTCCTGCTGATTCAATTTTATTTTGTACAAATTGATCAATGTCCCAAGTTGTTACGCCTGGTTTAATAAAGTCACGTAAAGCAACATGGATTGAAGCTAATAAAGCTCCAGATTCATCCATTGCATCAATTTCTCTTTTTGATTTTAATGTAATCATTTATTTCCACCCTTTCTATTTATCACTTTGTAGTATACCATACTCACGATTAAAATAAATTCTCCCAAGTGACTTTTAAGCATTTTTTTATGATTTAATGGCTTTTTTTGGATTTTTGTATCTTATGACACCCTTTTATTGAATTTTTTTGATTGTAGTCGTATACTTATAACTTGAAATAAAAAAATAGGAGGGGTCCCATGAAACAAGGATTTGATAGTGCTAAATATTTAGAGGAACAAAGCCGATATATTATGGAACGTGTGAATGCACATGATAAATTGTATTTAGAATTCGGTGGTAAATTAATTGGAGATTTTCACGCCATGCGCGTCTTACCTGGATTTGATCCAGATGGTAAAGTAAAGCTTTTATATAAATTAAGAGAACAAGCTGAGATTATTATTTGCGTCTATGCTGGTGATATCGAAAAAAATAAAATTAGAGGCGACTTAGGAATCACATATGATCGTGATGTTATGCGAATGATTGATGATTTACGTCACTGGGATTTAGAAATCAATAGTGTTGTTATCACACGTTATTCTGGTCAACCATCAGCTAGCCAATTCAAAACAAAATTAGAGCGTCGTGGTCTAAAAGTATATACACACGGCTATACTGAAGGCTACCCAATGGATGTAGATACTATTGTTAGTGATGCTGGTTATGGTAAAAATGACTATATTGAAACAACCAAACCATTAGTTGTTCTAGCAGCACCTGGACCAAACAGCGGTAAATTAGGTACTTGTTTAAATCAACTATACCATGAAACAAAACAAGGTAAATCTGCTGGCTATGCAAAATTTGAAACTTTCCCAGTTTGGAACTTACCTTTAAAACACCCAGTCAATGTTGCTTATGAATCAGCCACTGCCGATCTTGAAGATGTGAACATGATTGACCCATTCCATTTAGAAAAATATGGTGAAACTACGGTAAACTATAATCGTGATATCGAAGCTTTCCCATTATTAAGAAGAATTCTGACAAAAATCTATAATTCAGAAGAAATTCCATACTACTCACCTACTGATATGGGCGTAAACCGTGTTGGATTTGCTATTACTGATGATGAAGCTTGTCAAGAAGCAGCCAAACAAGAAATCGTTCGACGTTACTTTACTTTACAATGCGACTATAAAAAAGGTACGGTAACAAGAGAAGCCGCTCAACGTGGTAAATTAATTATGGACGAAATGGGCTTAAGTGTAGAAGATCGTAAAGTCGTTAAAATTGCTCGTGAAAAAGCTGAATTAGAAGAAACTCCTGTTGTAGCTATTGAACTTGAAAATGGTAAGATTATTACTGGTAAACATAGCAATATGATGAGTGCTTCGGCAGCTTGTATCCTAAATGCAATTAAAGAATTAGCTGATATCAATGGTGATATGCACTTATTACCTCCAGTGATCTTAAAAACAATCGATGACTTGAAAAATGATGTCTTAAAACGTCGCAACCAAGTGCTAGATAGTAAAGAGATTTTAATTGCATTAAGTATGTCAGCTGTTACTAACCCAACTGCTGAACTTGCATGGCAACAATTAACTAAATTACGCAACTTGCAAGCTCATAGTACCGTTATTTTAACTAAATCAGATGAAGAAACATTCCGCAGTTTAGGGATTATGGTTACTAGTGAGCCTCAATATGCAACAGATAGTTTATTCTACGGAATTTAATAAATATAATCTTAATGATGTCAGTAAACCAATTGCGTTTGCTGGCATTTTTCATTGCAAAACTATACATCTAAATCTTCTTTTTTAAGATTTGAGCAAAAAAAGATGACCCCTATTTGACTAAACAAATAAGCATCATCTTATATAATGATATTCTATTTTATAATATAGCTACCTCTTTTTAGCGTGTGTCTTCTTTTTTCTGACAACAAGATTGACTATTAGCAATATGCTTAACCGCACAATCTTCCACCTGACAACTTTCACACGAAGAACCTTTTTTAAACATTCTCACCACCACGATAATCATTGCTGCAATAACAATTGCTAATAAGATCCAGGATTGAATATTCACGCTAATTGGCCTCCTTTATATTTTACCACCCATTTATCAACTGGATAGAATAAAATAATAGCATATGCCACAATCACTAACATAGCAATGACTGTTGAAATACCAAAGCTATATCCGCCAACTATTACTTTAGCAAATTCAAAGAACACATATGCCCAAGTATACGCAAATACTGTTTGATAAAGTACAGCTTTTAATGCTAATGTTTTACTCTTAAGCTCTGTTTTCATGGCACCCACAGCTGCAAAACATGGCATACATAACATATTAAAGACTAATAATGAAATAGCAGAAGGTACTGTATAATGACTTGCTACCGCATTTAATAAAGTACCACTTTCTTCACTTACTTCCTCAGCAATCCCAAATAGAACTCCCATTGTACTTAAAACATTTTCTTTAGCGACAAATCCTTGGATAGTTGCTGTAGTTGATTGCCAATCGCCAAAACCTAATGGAATGAAGATTGGAGCAATAAAGCCACTTACGATTGCTAGCATACTATCAGCTGCATCTTCCACTTCTTCAAAGCGGAAGTTAAATGTTGACGTAATCCAAATAATACATGATGATACAAAAATAACTGTTCCAGCACGTTTAATAAATGCTAATACTTTATCTAATACTGAGCGTAAAATAGCACCTACATGTGGCCAGTGATAACTTGGTAGTTCCATAATAAATGGTTTTGGTTCTAAATCAACACCCATTAATTTTTGTAATACAACACCTGATAATAATACTGAACAGATTCCTAATGCATACATTGAAAAAGCAACCCATTCACTACCATTGAAAATCGCATTGGCAATTAAAGCAATAACTGGTAATTTTGCACCACATGGAATAAATGAAGTTGTAATAATTGTAATCTTACGGTTTTCTTCATTTTCAATGGTACGAGAAGCTTGAATCCCTGGAACTGAACAACCTGTACCAATTAATAATGGAATAAAACTCTTACCAGATAAACCAAATTTTCTAAAGACTCTATCCATTACAAAGGCAACACGAGCCATATACCCACAATCTTCTAAAATTGCAAGACATAGGAATAAAGCAGCCATCTGTGGTAGAAAACCAAGTACAGCACCCACCCCAGCGATAGCTCCATCAACGATTAAGCCAATTACTAATGGGTGAATATTAATAGACTCTAAAAATCCAGTAACTGCTTCGGGAACAATTTCACCGAATAAGACTTCATTTGTCCAATCAGTACCCATTGTTCCGATTGTACTAATTGAAAAATAATAGACTAAGAACATCACAAAGGCAAAGATTGGTAACCCTAGCCATCTATTTGTGACAATTCTATCAATTTCATCTGAGATAGAATCCGTCATATTCATCTCAATACTAACTGAAGCCATTAATGTTTCAATCCAGTCATAACGTTCTCTGGCTACAATTGATTCACTATCATCTTCTAATTGCTCCTCAAGTTGTTTAATTAATCCATCAACATAAGCTTTATTATCACTATCTAACAGTTCACTAACATTAACTTTTTTATCTTTTTCAAAAACTTTTACAGTCCAATAGCGTAATTGCGGCATTGGCACAGCATTAAATAAACGTTCGGTAATTTCCAATAATGTACTCTCAACATTTTTAGAGAAAACAATTGGCATTGCACAATTTTGTTTAGTTGTAACTGCTTGAATTAATCCATCAATCCCCTTACCAGTTGTAGCACTAATCTCAACAACCGGTAAATCTAACCCATATTGTAACTCAGCAACACTTAATTGCGAATCATTTTTTTCTACAATATCCATCATATTTAAACCAACGACCACTGGTAACCCTAGTTCCATTAATTGTGTTGTTAAATATAAGTTCCTTTCTAAATTTGTTGCATCAACCACATTTAAAATCAAATCAACTTTTTCGTGTAATAAAAAGTCTCGACTGATAACTTCTTCAGCTGTATAGGGTGATAAAGAATATATACCTGGTAAGTCAACAATTTTTACATCATTATGCCCTTTTAAGATTCCTTCTTTTTTATCAATCGTTACACCTGGCCAGTTACCTACTTTTTGTTTCATACCTGTTAAGGCATTGAATAATGTGGTTTTACCACTATTCGGGTTACCTACTAAAGCTATTACTGTCATTTTTCCACCTATTCTTTCCCAAAATTTCTAACTACTACTTCCTGAGCCTCATTTTTTCTTAATGTTAACTCATAACCACGAACGGTTAATTCGATTGGATCACCTAATGGAGCTACTTTTCTTACAGAAATTTTTGCATTTTTTGTAATTCCCATATCCATTAATTTTCTTTTTAGAGCACCTGTACTTTGTAATTTTTCAACAATAACTTCGCTACCAATCGCAACTTGATCCAAGGTTACGACTTCTCCAATATTTTTCAATTCATTTGTTACTGTGATAACTTTTTGTAATTCTTCATCTAATCCAACACGTGTGTTTTTCACATGAATAATCATTTGTTTTGATTGCTTTGAAATTACTTTAATTAGTCGGCCACTTACTAGACCTAAGTTAGCTAAATGTGTCTTTTGGTCAGCATCAACATCCACATTTGTAATCATAACTAATTCATTTTCAGAAGCATCCATCAGCTTTTTTTCTAATTTGTCCATCTATATTCTCCTTTTCACTTGCAATGAGAATCATTCTCACTGACAACATACTTCTTATCTTACACTGTTTAGTTGCTTTTTTAAAGGTATTTTGTGAAAAAAATATTATTATTACCACTTTTTCATAATATTGACAAGAATTATTCTAATCTTGTTACTGCTTTTTTAAGATATAAAAAAAATCAAGAGCAGCATGCATATCAAAACACAGCACTCTCGACTTTTCATAATAACTACCCTATCAGCAGTTATTTTTATCATCTATCTAATTATTCATTATTTTCCTGATACATCAATGCTCAAAACTACTGTGCCGCTTGCGACACCATTAACACTATCTCCTACTTGTAGGAAGGCTAGTTTACTACTTAATGATACTGGTGCAAAATAAATATCTTCCTCGCCTGTTAAAGTGAAGACAACATTTGTTTCACCATTTAAGACAACGGTAGTTAATTGATTAATAGTACCTTGAAAATCTTTATTTTCAATATCTTCAGCACTTGAAGCCGCTTCACGACCAGTATATGATTGATAGGCTTCTTGGACTGTTTCGCCAATGACTACACGTTGATAGTTTTCTGCATCGACAAAGGCATATAATTTCACTAAATTACCACTATCTTTTAATGATAAGAAATAAGTTGGTTTTTCTTCCACATTCAATAATAATGGGAAGGTAGCACGATAACCTTTTTCTTGGACAGAACCTTCTGCACTCTCTTGGGCGCTGCTTTCCGTTGCTGCTCCTAAATCATAACGAAAAACTTCTTTTGTTCTTGAATTTACTAAGACAAATCCGATATTAGATTCATCGGATAATACAGATGTTAACCCCGTATATAAATACAAATCATTATCTTTAATAAAATAACGATAACCATCTGAATGCTTAACTACCCCTTGTTGACTAAAGATTGTATTCCAAAATCCACTTTGATACATTCCATAAGCATTGATTTGGCTTAAAATAATTCGAGCTGGAATAGCACGATCTACCCAATCTGGAATTGATGCCATATCATAATGCTCGATCTCACCAGTTACTGCATCCACCGTATAAATACCAACAACATCAATCCCACTAAATAACCCAATTTTAGCACCGACTTCAGTTGCTACATAAAACGGATTCCCCTCTTCATCAACCTCGAAAGTAATTTCATCAATATAAGCAGTTGGATAATGTAACCATAAATGACGACGCACATCACGATTAAAATACTCGCTCTTTGAATAACGAATTGGTTTTTTAGTTTCAACCAAGCGAGAAGATCCATCAATCGCATCCACTTCTACATAATACGGAATTCCTACTCTTTGATGTTTTAACCAACGCCAAAAACTAGCATACTCTAATGGTGAGACACGCAAAGGATGTTCATCACGTGAAATTTGTACAAAATCATTACTTAAGTCAAATTGTGAGACCAAATCTTTTGCTTCACCTAATTTACGCGAACCTAACTTCTCAGCCATATCACGATCAACGGTAATAATATTCGAAGCATCTGATAAATCTAAATCTTCCTCAAAATTTCCTGTTTGCAGTTCACCAATTTGACTGGCATAAGAACTTGCTTGCCAGATTGGTAATCCACTGAATGTTCCGACTAGTAAAATAGCCATAATCGCAACAATCACCACTAAAAATAGTTGGTATTTTTTCATAAATGAGCGATTTAGTTTACTTTTTTTACCATCCTTTCTAAACATAGTTGGTTCTTCAACTTGTACTTTAGCAAAAAACTTATCATACGTTGCCACCATGCTATCCGCTAAGATATATACAGCTACTAACATTAAGCATTCCATCCAAAATCCAGCAACATGAATATTAATAGGAATTAACCAAAAATACCCCATCAATACCCCCACTAAAATAGTGATTAATAATGGTATTAACTTTTTAAAATTTTTCATTTCCTTCCTCCTTAGTAAAATCATCTTTCATTCACTTCTACTATAACATGTTACATTTTTTGCAACTAATTTTCACAGCTATTCATTACTGACCTAATCATTTATTAGTGATTTCCGCTTTTAATGCTGTTAATTCTTCTACTGAGAAGGAATATTTTTCATTACAAAAATGACAAACAATCTCTGCAGGTTGATCTTCATGAATCATTTCTTCTAGTTCTTCTTCACCTAATGAGATTAAGCCAGCACTAAAACGTTCGCGAGAGCAATCGCAATGGAATTCTAGTGGCATTTTTTCTAAAAATTTAATATTCTCTTCACCTAATAAACGAATTAAAATATCTTCTGCATTTTCTTGTTGGTCAATTAATGAGGAAACTAATGGGATTTGATTGATGCGGTGTTCGATTTCTGAAATAGTCTCTTCAGTAGCACCAGGCATTAATTGAATCATAAAGCCCCCCGCTGCTCGAACTGATTCATCTGGATTTACTAATACCGATACACCAACTGCACCATTAATTTGTTCTGAAACAGCTAAATAATAAGTAAAGTCTACACCTAATTCTCCATCAACTAATGGCACTTGTCCGGCAAAAGGTTCTTTCATACCTAAGTCTTTAATAACGGTTAATGAGCCATTTGTTCCAACTACTTGACGAACATCTAACTTGCCATTTTCATTCAATGGAAGGCTAACATGAGGATTCGTAATATACCCACGCATCTGGCCAGCACCATTAGCTTCAGCAACAATCTTACCACCTAAGCCGTCTCCATTAACTTGAACTACTAAACGGTCGCTCCCTTTTAAACTACTAGCTAATAATTGTGTACCAATCATTGTACGACCCATCGCTGCTGTTGCTGCACTCCATGTATCATGCTTCACTTGAGCTGTTCCAACAGCACGGGTAGCAATTAGAGCTGTTGCTTTTACTTGACCATCAAAGGCCAATACTTTTGACATATAATCTGACATTTTTATTCCTACTTTCTGATAGTAACTTTTCATTTATTTTTGTAATCTGCGAAATTTCTAGCTATGACATTTCTTATTCATTATAGTGGGAATTTCACTAATTTTCCATATTCGATAAACTCCTCTTAATTTTAAACTATTTTTTACAATAAAAAAAGAGAAATGCGGTAATCCATTACCAACATTCCTCTTATTGATTACTATTTGTAGTTATTCTTCAGTTACATCATTATTTGTCTGAATTGGAGCTTCTATTGCATCATCTGCTACTTCCACTTCTTCAGAAGATTCGTTATTATCTTCATTATTATGATTTGCTTCTTTTTTAGCTAAAGCTTCCTTCACTTCATCATAACTTGCTGCACCTGATTCTGATGGAAATTCCTCAATCTTTTTTGGCATTTCACCAGTGTTAAATAATGATTTGATAGTACGTTCATCTAATGTTTCTAATTCTAATAATTTTTCAGCAATTAACGCTAATTGTTCTGAATGTTCTTCTAAGATTTGACGAGCTTTATCATGAGCTTCTTTCATAATCTTGCGAACGGCATTGTCGATTTCATAAGCAACTTGATCTGAGTAAGTTTTTGTTTGACCATAGTCACGTCCAATAAATACTTGGTGGTTACCTTCATATTGAACAGTTCCTAATTCATCATACATACCATATTCTGTTACCATGCTACGAACGATACCTGTCGCTTGTTCAAAGTCATTACTTGCGCCTGTTGTTTGAGCGTTAAAGATAAATTCTTCCGCCACACGTCCACCTAATAGACCAACAACTTGTTCAAATAATTCATCTTTCGTCATTAAGAAACGATCTTCTTTTGGAAGCATAATCGCATATCCACCAGCACGACCACGTGGGACGATAGTAACTTTATGCACAACGCGAGCTTCACTTAAGACTAAACCACAAATTGTATGTCCCGCTTCATGATAAGCAACCATGCGACGTTCTTTTTCACTAATAGCACGATCACGTTTAGCTGGACCAGCAATTACACGGTCATGAGCTTCATCAACATCTAAAGCATCGATTTCTGTTTTATCACGACGAGCAGCTACTAAGGCAGCTTCATTTAATAAGTTTTCTAACTCAGCACCTGAAAATCCTGGTGTTTGTTGAGCAACAACTTTTAAGTCAATATCTTTTCCTAATTTTTTGTTGCGAGAATGAACTTTTAAGATTGCTTCACGCCCCTTAACATCTGGACGACCTACTAAAATTTGACGGTCAAAACGTCCCGGACGAAGTAAAGCTGGGTCTAGTACATCCGAACGGTTAGTAGCAGCAATTACGATTACTCCTTCATTACCTTGGAAACCATCCATTTCTACTAATAATTGGTTAAGGGTTTGTTCACGCTCATCATGTCCGCCACCCATACCAGTTCCACGTTGACGACCTACTGCATCGATTTCATCAATAAAGATGATTGCTGGCGCATTTTTTTTAGCATTTTCGAACAAATCTCTTACACGACTTGCCCCAACACCGACAAACATTTCAACGAATTCAGAACCTGAGATTGAGAAGAATGGTACTCCTGCTTCACCGGCTACTGCTTTTGCTAATAATGTTTTACCTGTTCCTGGAGGTCCTTCTAATAAGACACCTGCTGGAATACGCGCACCTAATGCTGTAAACTTACGTGGGTCTTTTAAGAATTCAACTACCTCTACTAATTCTTGCTTCTCTTCTTCAGCCCCAGCTACATCAGAGAATTTCACTTTCACTTTTTGCTTACTTTGGTCATTGACTTTTGATTTACCAAAATTCATGACACCTTTCGGTCCGCCTTGGCCACCTTGACTAGCAAACATTGAATAGAAAATAAATCCGAAAATCACTAATGGTAAGATTAGTTGTAATACTAATCCCATCCATAGTCCTGATTGGTTTTCTGGGAAGCTTGTGACTTCTGTTTTATTTTCCATGGCTTCTTCTGTGACTTTATCAACATTTTCTTTCAATACGGTTGTTTTAAAAGATGTTGTCTTGTCTGAGCGATTATCTAAGATAGTAAATCCATTATTTGAGCCTTCTTCAACATCTTGAGCTTCTTTAAATTCACCTAAGATATTATAGACCGCTTTATCTTCTTGGATCTTAATCTTCTTAATTTCGCCATTTTCCAATTGTTGCATAAATTTTGTATAAGATATTTCATTTGACTCTGTAGAAGCACCCTGAGTAAACATTGATACTACTGCAATAATCGCAATGAATATTAATACATTCATAATATTAATTTTAAATACTTTTTTCTTTTTATTCATTTTTCCTCCTCGATTATCGACATGCCAAATAAACTACAGCCTCTATTTGGTTTATGTGTCATATTTAATTCTAGAGCATATTATAACACAATCACCTTTTATTTGCCCAATAATCTTTACTCGTAAAATTCTTCCTTTATGACACCAACACATGGCATATTACGATAGAATTGTTTGAAATCTAGTCCATATCCAACTAAAAATTCATTTGGCACAACAACCCCAACATAATCAGCTTCCATGTCTACTACACGGCCACTTGGTTTATCTAATAATGTACATACTTTAACAGATTCTGCTCCACGGTGTTTTAATAATTCAACAAGGTGACGTAATGTGCGACCAGTATCCACAATATCTTCAACAATTAATACATGTCGACCTTTAACATTTGTGTCTAGGTCACGTTCGATTTTAACTTCCCCTGTTGATTCAAAGCCATTCCCATAACTGCTAACATCCATAAAGTCAAGTTCAACATTACAATCCATTGCACGAACGACATCTGTCATAAAGAAGATAGCGCCCTTTAATACACAAATAACCAATGGATCTTTTCCTTTGTAATCTGCTGTTAATTCTTTTCCTAATCTTGCTACTGTATCTTTAATTTCTTCTTCGGAAACTAAGATTTTTTTCATATCATTAATCATTACCTACACCTCTGTTTACTTTCTTATAAGATACTGTTATTTTATCAGTTTCTGACTGATTAAACAATATGGAAGCCTTACGATAATCTAAAATTGCGAGAATTTGTTCGTTTTTATCACTTAAAATCCAAATCTTATCACGTTGGTCTGTTGAAATTTTTTGATTAATGAAAAAACGATTAATTTTTTGATGCTTTACTGGCGTATTTGCAATTTGAATTTTGTCACCTGGTTGGCGATGTCTAATTGTTAAAGGTAGACAATCTTTTGGTACTTCTACTTGCCAACTATCCATTAAGTGAGTTTCACCAGTTGTTATTTCAATGACTTCTGTTTTGGATAAGGGAATTGTTCCTATTTCTCTAATGATAAATTCTTCCATAACATTTTGAGAAACAACAACTTTTTTTCTAATAATAAGCGAATGATAGCATTTTTTTAACGTCAAGTCCTTACTTAAATGCCAATCTACTTGAGCAGTTGGCACATGTAAAAAACGCTTAACATAAGCTAATTGTTTTCGTGAAATTGTCTCATCCAATGTAATTAAATACGTATAAAAGATATATTCTAATAAGCGATTCTCTAATGAAGGTGATAATTCCTGGCACCACTTAACGGTATCGATAATCAGTTCTTCTTCTTGATGATCAAATTGTACATATTGGTGGATTATTTGAGCCAAAAATTCTTTTTCAACTGTTAGTACATCAAATAATTGTTCTGACACTTCTGCAAAATGGCGTCTCAGCTGTTGGTTTTCTTGTTCTAATTGCGGAATAATCTGCCATCTCATACGATTGCGCTGATAATCAGTGGTAAAATTACTATCATCCTCGCAAAAGGTAATTTGTTGTTCTAATGCTTTTTGGCGAATGGTTTTTTTTGAAAATGAGAGTAATGGGCGAATTAATGTGCTGCCAAAAAAATCACGTGAAGGTTTGATTCCTGCCACACCTTCTAAAGAACTCCCGCGAATTAATTTCATCAGCATTGTTTCTACTTGATCATCAGCGTGATGAGCTGTCACTAAATAACTAGCATCCACTTCTGCCATTACTTCTCGGAAAAATTGATAACGAAAGGCCCTAGCCGCAGCTTCTAATCCTCCTGGGAATTCTCGATGATGCTGCCATTTAGCGATACGAACCGGTACTCCTAGACGCTGACATTCCGCAATAACCATAGCTTCTTCTTGATCAGACTCTTGGCGTAATTGATGATTTACATGACACACAATCGTCTTTTTCGCTTGTAATTCTTTCGGCAACTGTAGCCATTCTTCTAATAATACCATTGAATCCACCCCACCAGAGACTGCTAAGACAACACATTTATTAGGCAAATCATCTGTTAGTTCTTGGATTTTTCTTCTAAATAAGTGTTCCATTTTTACCTCCGTTGAAAAAATAATCCCCTCAAACGACATATGCTCGAGGAGATTAGCTTAATGATATAATTATGAACGACGGCCTCCACGACCACCGCGTTTGCCTTCTGTGTTACGCTTTAATGATGCTAAACGATCATCACTATCTTTTAAGAAAGCTGACATTAATGAATCAAAATCATCTGTTTTTGCTTGTGATGGAGATGTTTTTGATGAATTGTATGAATTTCTTTGTGAATGGTTATTGTTAGAATACTTTCTTTGTCCTTGAGATTCTTGTGAACGAGGAGCGCGTTTAAAACTTTTTTCTGCTTTTTGCGTGCTTTCCCCTTCTTTTTCTTGTGCTCTACGAATTGATAAACTAACCTTTCCATCTGGAGCGACTGTCATAACTTTAACGGATACTTCATCGCCAACAGTTAAAACATCTTTAATATCCTTAATATAAGAATTAGATACCTCACTAATATGAACTAATCCTGTTTTTTGTTTTCCTAAATCTACGAAAGCTCCAAAATTTGTGATTCCTGTAACTTTACCAGATAATACATTTCCTACCTCAATTGACATAAAAAAAGTGTTCCTCCTTAAATTTTTTAATACTTTTTATACTTGTTTATAATGCGTTTTTCGTGAATCAACTATCTGAAAAATAATTTTAGTGGTTATTATTCATTTGTTGAACATCTAATTCTTTTGGTAAACTAAAAATAATTTCCCCAGGCTTACTTAAATAATATTCGCTACGGGCTAATTTAGCTACATATTCATCATTGTTTAATAATTCAACTTGCGCTTGTAGCATTTCTTTTCGTTCCTTAGCATCTGCTTCTTTTTTAGTTGCGATAACAATTTGTTCATCTAATTCTGATGCTTTTTGGATTTGACCAATCGTTTGATACACCATCGTAATCGATAAACTTGCTACAATAATACCACCAATTACTTTTATAAAGCTTGATTTTTGTAATACGACTTTTGCATTTTTTTGTTGATTTTTAAAAGACTTATCAGCTTTATTCTGACTCATCATATCTTTATGTGAATTATTCACAATAGTCGCCTCGCTTTTCTAATCTTTTCACTATTGAAAGTATAGCAAGAATACCATTTAAATGTCTATTGCTTTCTATAAAAAAAGACAATTATTTTCTATTTTTTATAAAA
Organism: Granulicatella balaenopterae; assembly: GCF_900111135.1. Lineage (GTDB taxonomy): Bacteria > Bacillota > Bacilli > Lactobacillales > Aerococcaceae > Granulicatella > Granulicatella balaenopterae. The sequence continues at coordinate 36,340 of NZ_FOGF01000008.1, forward strand.
TTCGCTACTATTTCGTACTTATTGAATGCAAGTGTCTTAATTTTTATCCTTCTTCAACAATTTGTTCAGTATTTAGTAAGCTAAACATTTCTTTGGCATCTTCTTTTTTAGTAGAATCCATTAACGCTTCCACTCGAACTGTGACAATCTTATTACCAAATTGAATGGTAATTTCATCGCCGACTTTTACATTTGCTGATGATTTGGCAACGCCGCCATTAATTTTGACACGTCCTTTATCAGCGACTTCTTTTGCTACTGATCGTCTTTTAATTAAACGAGATACTTTTAAATACTTATCTAATCTCATATTTCTTCCTCTATCTTTCTATTTATTTTTTTATATAACGTAAAAATTCTTTCCCTTTTGGCATCATTAGCCATTCGCGCGTGGTAAAAATCTGTTTATATAGTGCTAATGAAACAAAAACAATTGCCCCAATCATTACTTCAACTAAAACAATCACAAAATCCCCTAGTCTTGTCACACCATGGGGAACGACTTCTTGAATAAAGAAATCACTCATATACACACTACTAAATACCATTAAAGCGATACCAATAATATGATAATTGATAATGACTGATTTTACAATCCTTTGTAAATAACTTGATGATAAACTAAAAATAACGAAATACATCGCCACTAAACCACCAACTGTCGCTAGACTAGCTCCCACTAAACCAAAATGAGCTATTAATACCTTATTAAACACGATTTTTAAGATAATGCCAACTAATAAGCTTATTAAAGTAATTTTATAATTTGAAGTACTTTGCAATATACCATTATGCGCCATAATCATTGATGCCACTAAAATACTTACGATATAAATCGCCAATATTACATTCCCACTAGTATCTCCAAATAAGACATGATTTAAACGCGGTAAAATTGCCATCATCCCAATTGTTGCCATTAAAGCTAGAATATAGGTCATTTTGATCAAGGACTTTGCCTCACGTCGAAATAATATCTCCCGTTGACTAGCAAATGATTTTGCAAGCATGGGTAAGTAACTTGACGTAAAGCCAATACCTATCACCATCCCTAATTGCACTAAAGGCTGTCCACGATCATATACCCCTTTTAAACTCTTCGCAACTTCTGGCAATACACCACCATTAACTAATGCTTTATAGGCAGTAAAAGAGTCTACCAATTGAAACAACACTAACATCGAACTTACTAAACAAATTGTCCCCCCTTCAGTTAAAAAGCGATAAGCTAATTCTTTTAAGGAAATGCTTGAATCTTTTTCAAATACAAAGAACTCCTTTAGCCAATTGGTGCCAAAATGTTGTTGCCAATCTTTTTTAAGATAGCCATATAAGACAACACTCGCTGCTAAAGCCGCAACAGTCGCGCTAAACATCGCCCATTGCCCCATATTATATAAGTTAAGGCGTCCTCTTGAATAAATAAATGCCACCAATAATATTACACTAATGCGGACAATTTGTTCCATAATTTGCGAAATAGCAGTCGGCATGACTTGGAAATTCCCTTGAAAATACCCTCGACTAACCACTAAGAAAGGCATTAATAAAAACATCCAAGATACCATATGAACTACTGGAGTTAATCCTTTATCTCCCATTAATAAGGCAATCGATTCTCCTCCAAAAAATAACCCACAAAAACATAATAAACCTAATCCAGTTAAAATCATAAAACTTTTTTGCATTACTGTTTTTTGCTTCGTGACGTTTTTTTCTTGGGCGATCAAATGTGATAAAAATACTGGGAAACCTGACAAAGCAAAGGTCATTCCAACCCCATAAATTGGATATACTTGCTGATAAACATAAAAACCTGTATTGCCCACTAAATTTTGAAATGGTACACGATAAATAGCACTCAATATCTTCACAATGACACCTGCAAGTGACAATACAATAGCTCCTTGCATAATTTTTTTGTGATTATGACTAGTGGAACTTGGTGTTTGAGTCATAGGCTGTTGCTTGATTTCTGCCATCTTATTCACCTTCTTCTTTAGTAGCAGTTGCTTGATTGATTTTTTCTGCTAAATTTTTTAAGATTTTTTTTAAGTATAATAACCAGCGATCAGTTGGATGAGTAGCGACATTAATCGTTAATTGTAAGGTATTGCCTTTATCGGCTACTTGTGCAGCTAATGGAATATCTTTTAACGCTTCAAATATTGGCACCCCTTGTAGATATTGTTTTCCTTTTGCATTGATTGTGATAGTAATAACTGTTTTATTTCTCTTAATTAAGGTGACACCAACTTTTTCAGCAAATGCTTTTATCATGCCAATTTCTGCTAAATACGCCACTTCATCAGGAAATTCACCAAATCGATCGATTAAATCATCTAGTAATGCATCATATTCTTCTTCTGTTTCCAACGAGCGAATTCGTTTATAAATCTCAATTTTTTGACGCTCATCTTGAATGTACTTATTTGGTAAATACGCATCTACAGAAATATCAATTTCAACTGTATCATCTTTTAATTTCATTTGTTTCCCTTGTTTTTTACGAACGGCTTCACTAAGCATTTCAGAATACAAATCAAACCCAACCGAATCAATAAAGCCATGTTGTTGTTTACCTAATAAATTACCTGCCCCACGAATCGATAAATCACGCATAGCAATCTTAAAACCAGACCCTAATTCGGTAAATTCACGCATAGCTTGCAGACGATTTTCGCTGACTTCTGTTAATGACTTATTCGGTTGATACATTAAATACGCATACGCCACACGATTAAAACGACCAACACGCCCTCTTAATTGATACAATTGCGATAAACCCATACGATTCGCATCTTCAATAAATAAGGTATTCACATTTGGAATATTGACCCCTGTTTCAATAATGGTAGTCGTGACTAAAACATCATACTCCCCTTCAATAAATTGATACAAAACAGATTCTAAAGTTGACTCACTCATTCGTCCATGCGCTACTCCTACTCTAACACCCGGAACTAAAGCTTTAATCTCTTCTGCCTTACGCTCAATAGAATCTACTCGATTATGTAAATAGAAAACTTGTCCCCCACGTCCCATTTCACGCTCAATACCATCTTTAATCGTTAAAGCATCTTGTTCTAATACATAAGTCTGAACAGGATAACGATTAGCTGGCGGTGTCTCAATAACCGATAACTCACGCACACCAAGCATTGACATATGTAACGTACGTGGAATTGGTGTGGCCGTTAAGGTTAATACATCTACTTGAGATTTTAATTGTTTTAAACGCTCTTTATGGCGTACACCAAAACGTTGCTCCTCATCAACTACTAATAACCCTAAATCTAAAAACTCCACATCTTTTGATAACACTCGATGTGTTCCAATGACAATATCAACTTGTCCTTGTTTCAAACCTTCAATCGTCTCATCTTGTTGTTTTTTCGTTCTAAAACGACTTAATAACCCAATATTAAATGGATATTCATTAAATCTCTCGATAAAGTTTTCATAATGCTGTTCAGCTAAAATCGTTGTCGGCACTAAAATCGCTACTTGCTTTCCATCCATAACTGCTTTAAAGACAGCACGCATCGCTACTTCCGTCTTACCATAGCCAACATCCCCTACTAATAAACGATCCATTGGTCTTTCCTTTTCCATATCCTTTTTAATCTCTTCAACTGTGCGCAATTGGTCATCAGTTTCTGTATAGGGAAAAGCTTCTTCAAATTCATGTTGTTCCGGAGCATCCTTACTAAAGGCAAATCCCTTTTCTGAATCACGTTTAGCATAGAGTTCGATTAATTCATCAGCAATATCTTCAATTTTAGATGCTACTTTGCGCTTAGTTTTAGCCCATTCTGTACCACCTAATTTATTAATTTTAGGTTCTTTTGATTCTGAGGCAACATATTTTTGAATTAACTTCACTTGAGTAATCGGTACAAATAAATTACCACCATCCTTATAGCTAATCGACATATAATCTTGGTGAATCCCATTAATTTCTAGGGTTTCCATCCCTTTATAAATACCAATACCGTGATTAACATGTACCACATAATCGCCGACTTGTAATTCGGTATAACTTTTCAGACGTTCCGCATTTGATAGTTTTTGTTTTTTCGGTATCCGTTTTTTGATTTTATTGAATAGTTCACGCTCCGTAATCATTACAAACTTATCTTGTGGTAATTCAAAACCATTTTGTAAATTGCCTACCATAATTTGAACTTTACCTGGTAATAATAACTGACCATCTGTTACGGTGGCATTAATCTCAAAATCTTCTAATGTTTGTTCTAGCTTTTGAGCTGCTTTTTTAGATTCAACCACCATCATAATGGTTGCATTTTGTTTTTTATAGCGCTCAGTTTCTGATTTAATTAATGGTAATTGTGAAAAGAACTGAGTCATGCCACGATAATTAATATTATGGATACAATCTAACTGTACACGCCCCATACCTTTTTGAAAAATAGCAAAATAAGTTCGCTTAAAATTAAATTTCTTTAAAGTCTTTTTAATATCAATCGTCATGGACAGATTAGGAGAAAAGCGCCCTTGACTAACCCGATGCATCATCCAATGAGCATCTTCTTCACTAAGTTGGCGTTCTTTTTCTAATAATCTTGGATAATCATCTAATACTAAATGAGTCGCCTCCATACAATAATCTAATACCGTCGTCTCTCCCGGATAAATAGCTTCTAACCACCATTCAATATTTTCTGGAATTTCATTAGCTAAAAGTTGCCCTATGAGATATTCTTTTAACGCTCGCAATTGCTCCGCTAACTCTACTGAAGTTGATTTTTTAATCGCTTTCTCAATCACACTTACAATAGTATCTTTTGCTCGAAAAACATCGCTAACTAAAATTGGTAAATCCGTCGCCGGTAACACCACAACTTCTTCAATCACTTCTAAGGAGCGCTGCGTTTCCACATCAAATAAACGAATGGAATCAATTTCCGTATCAAACAAATCAATTCGTAAAGGATATTCTTGATTCAATGGATAAATATCTACTATCCCCCCACGAATCGCATATTCCCCTGGAGACTGTACCATTGTTTCAAATTTATACCCCATTTGAACTAATTGCTGTGATAACTCTTCTAAGGATGTAATTTCTTCACCAATTGCCAAGCGCTTAACTTGCTGGCGCCATACAGCAACCGGCACCAAACGTTTCCGTAATGCTGCGACTGGTAATACCACAATCCCCTTTTTTCCTTCTAATAAAAATTCTAATGTCTCAATACGTCCCGCTCTAACTTCAGGCGATACAAAAGCTGTCTCAGCGGCTAATGATTCTTCTGAAGAAAATAAATAAATCTCCTCGTTAGGATACCATTCACTTAATTCTTCATAGGTTTGTGTGGCTTGTAAGACAGTTGGCGTAACAATCACAATCATTTTATCTAATTTTTCAAATAAAGCCGCTTCCGCTAAATGTTTTGCTGAGCCAGATAAACCTAAAACTAATTGATTATTCGAATGTTTTGTATCAGCTAACCATTTTTCAATACTTGCTAACTGACTAAATTGTTGAATAATATTCTTCATAGCAACCTCCAATATATTTTTATAGCAAGAAAAAGCTCAGATTTTATTCTGGGCTCTACTCACTTTATCATTAATTCTAGTGTATTACTTCTCTCATCTATTTGCGATTAAAACGATTCATCGTCTTCGTAAAATCATCATGCTCTAACCAATCACTAATCACATCGACTGCTGTTTTAACCGATAAAATCACATCTTCTTGCTCTTCTTTAGGAAATCCAGATAACACATGACTAACAACAGTACGCTTACCTTGAGGACGTCCTACCCCTACTTTGATACGCTTAAATTCTTGTGTACCTAAACATTCAATCATACTCTTAATGCCATTATGACCACCAGCACTACCTTTTTGACGCAAGCGGATACGGCCAACATCAAGATCCATATCATCATAAACCACAATCAGATCTTCTACTGGAACTTTAAAATAATTCAAAATCGGTCTCACCGCTTGACCTGATAAATTCATAAATGTTTGCGGCTTAACAAATAATACTTTTTCTCCATTAATTATTTCCTCAGCATATACTGCATCAAACATTGCTTTATTAAAGTCTAAATGGTGTTGGTATGCCCATTCATCAATTGTCATAAAGCCAATATTATGTCTATTATCTCTATATTGACTACCAGGATTACCTAATCCAACTACTACTTTCATTTCCTAACCACCTTTTCTAGTCCTTCTGTATGCATATTATATCCTATCACTAATCTGAGTAAAAATACAATGATATTAAGATTATCTCAAGATAAATACTCTCACGAATGAAAGAACCTATTTCTAGGACATTTTTCAAGATATTTTATTATTTTTGAACAAAATTAGTATATTTTTTGGACATAATCGTGTATAATACAGTTATAAAATAATATATATGTACAAAATATGACGTTATCTCATTTTTTTAATAGCACCTTATTGTGAAAGGAGGGAGAAAATGCTAAAAAAAGTGATTCAAACATTTAAAGCAGCTTCTACAGCTGGACAAATTTGTGCTTTTTCAATATTATCTATTATCATAGCTACAAATGCTGCTGTAGGTCGGGTATTTATCACTCCATATGTCTCTGATCAACTATTCCCATTAATTGTTCAAACTGATGATGTTGACACTTCTGTCCATTCAGATCTTTTATTAGCAGATAAGTCTCGTTCATCATTAGAAATTAGTGCTAATAATCACCATACCATAACTCAAGAAGAAAAATTACCGGAAAATGACCATATGGTGGTAGTTGCTTCACTAAATTCTGAAGCAAGTTTCTTCCATTCAAAACAACCAATTGCACCACTAACAACGGTTCAAGCACAAGTGCTCATTCCGGAAATCAAGAATCCTGAAATTGTGGAACCTGAAGTAGTCGTTCCTGAAGTCGTGAAACCTGAAATTGTGGAACCTGAAATTGTGGAACCTGAAGTAGTCGCTCCTGAAGTAGTGGAACCTGAAATTGCAGAACCTGAAGTAGTCGCTCCTGAAGTAGTGAAACCTGAAGTAGTCGCTCCTGAAGTCGTGAAACCTGAAATTGTGGAACCTGAAGTAGTCGTTCCGGAAGTAGTCGTTCCGGAAGTAGTCGCTCCTGAAGTCGTGAAACCTGAAATTGTGGAACCTGAAATTGTGGAACCTGAAGTAGTCGTTCCTGAAATTGTGGAGCCTGAAGTAGTCGTTCCTGAAGTCGTGAAACCTGAAATTGTGGAACCTGAAGTAGTCGTTCCTGAAGTCGTGAAACCTGAAATTGTGGAACCTGAAATTGTGGAACCTGAAATTGTGGAACCTGAAATTGTGGAACCTGAAGTAGTCGTTCCTGAAATTGTGGAGCCAAGTCTTCCTATTGATTCAGAAGTAATTACTTTACCAGATTATTTTTGGCCTGATATTTCTGAAATTATCACAATCCCAGAATTTATCTTTCCAGAAATGCAACAGCCCGACTTTATCTTTACAATAATTCCCTAACACCAATCTGAAAGAGAGAAGCCGTTTCTCTCTTTTTTGTATCTAAAAACCACGCACAAATCCCCTCATTCCAAATACTCCCCCACCATCCTTTTCAATGCATAAAAAAACTGGCTGAAGTGATTAACCTCAACCAGTCTAATAATATAAATTATTCGTTTTCTAATTGTTCAAAAGCTTCATCAATAATAGCTTTTAATGTTTTAGCTGAATGTTCCATTTTTTCTTGTTCAGCAGGTGCTAAAGGAATTTCAATAACTGATTCAATACCATTACGTCCAATAACAGCTGGAGCTCCGATATATACATCATCTAATCCATAATGTCCTTCTAAATAAACAGATAATGGTAAAATAGCTTTTTCATTATTTAAGATTGCTTTAGTGATACGTGCTAAAGTGGCACCGATACCATAGAAAGTTGCTCCTTTTTTCTTAATGATTTCATAGGCTGCATCACGTACTTGGAAGAAAATTTCAACCATTTTTTCTTCATCAACTTCTGGATTTTGTTTAACCCATTCATAAATTTGTAACCCACCAATATTAGCGTGTGACCATACTGGAAATTCAGTGTCTCCATGTTCTCCTAAAATATATCCGTGGACGTTACGAGCATCAACATTTACTAATTCAGCAATTGCTTGACGGAAACGAGCACTATCTAATGCTGTACCTGAACCAATAACACGTTCTTTTGGTAAGCCTGAGAATTTCATTGTTGCATATGTTAAAATATCAACTGGGTTCGCTGCTACTAAGAAAATACCATCAAAGCCGCTTGCCATAATTGGCTCAACAATCCCTTTTAATATACGTAAATTTTTATGTACTAAATCTAAACGTGTTTCACCTGGTTTTTGTGGTGCTCCAGCTGTAATACACACAATATCAGCATCTGAACAATCTTCATATGAAGCTGCATAAATTTTCTTAGGTGAGTTAAAAGCTAATGCATGTGATAAGTCTAATGCGTCACCTTCTGTTTTCTCTCGTGCAATATCAATAATTCCTAACTCTTCAGCAATTCCTTGTAATACTAACGCATATGCATAACTAGAGCCAACAGCACCATCTCCAACTAAGATAACTTTTTGTTTAATACTTTGATCTTTTTTCATTCTTAGTTCCCTCCTTAAAAATATGAATATTAATTAACAGTTACATTATAACACCCTTCTAAAAACGGCAACGCTTACAGTGCTCACAACTGACATAAAACTTTTTTATTAGTGATTTATAATGAACATTTACTAGTTATATTTATTCCACAATATTTTATACATAAAAAAAAAGACAAATCACCAGATACCTCTCGATAAGTTAAGCATGGGAGAAAGTATTTTCGAAATATCCGGATTTGTCTCTTTTGTCAGTAATTAGGCTACTATTATTGTGCTAAACCTTCTGAAATTTTATCTAGGTTCCATTTCATCATAGAGTAGTAGCTGTCTCCATTTTCACCTTCATTGGCAATTGAGTCAGTGAAGATTTTTTCGTAAATTGGAATACCTGTTTCATTAGAAATAGTTTTCATTGGGCGATCGTCAACACTTGTTTCAACGAATAATGCTGGAACTTCTGTCTCGTTTAATTTGTTTACTAAGTTTGTAATTTGTTCAGGGGTTCCTTCTTCTTCAGTGTTAATTTCCCAAATGTATGCTGATGGTACGCCATATGCTTTAGAGAAGTATTTAAAGCAACCTTCACTAGTTACGATTAATTTCTTCTCTGCTGGAATAGCATCAAATTTTGATTTAGCTTCTTTATCTAATTTATCTAATTTAGCAACATATTCTTTTAAGTTTGCATCATAGAATTCTTTGTTTGCTGGATCTTTTTCACCTAAATGTTTAGCAATATTTGTTGCATAGATGATACCATTTTCGATATTTAACCAAGCATGAGGATCTTCTTTACCTTGTTCGCTTTCACCTTCTAAGTAAATAACGTCAATGCCATCACTAACAGCAAAATAATCTTCATTGGCTACTTTATTTGCGTTTTCAACTAATTTAGTAAACCAAGCATTACCACCTGTTTCTAAGTTAATCCCATTATAGAAAATAACGTCTGCACGAGATGTTTTTTGCACATCTTCTGGTAATGGTTCATATTCGTGTGGATCTTGACCTACAGGAACGATTGAGTGTAAATCAATTTTGTCTCCTGCAATATTTTTAGTCATATCGTATAAGATAGAGTTAGTTACCACAACTTTTAATGGTTCTTGTTGCTCTGTTTGTGGTTTTGGAGTATCTGATGATTCTCCTGTATTTGTTGTACTTGGGCTACATGCAACTAATAAAAACCCTAACATAATTGTTACTATAAATTTAAAACTACTCATAACCTTTTTCATTCTTCTAATCTCACTTTCTGATAAAATTTTGTTTTGGTGATATAAAAAAACTGATTAAGAACAAGACTGCTGATGTAATAACAATACTTGAACCTACTGCAATATTAAAACTATATCCAATAAACAACCCTAAAAACGATGAAAATGCTCCGATAATTGATGATAACAGTACCATCGTTTTCAAACTTTTAGCGTATAAAAATGCTGTTGCTGCCGGTGTAACTAACATAGCTACAATTAAAATTGTCCCAACACTTTGCATAGCTGTTACCGATACTAATGTTAATAAAAACATTAATAAATAATGATAAGCTACAACATTCATCCCCATCGCTTGTGCCATTAATGGGTCAAATGAAGTAATCAATAATTCTTTAAAGAACAAGACAATCATTACTGCAACAAATACTGCCATACCAATCGTAATATATTTGTCGATATCTTGTACCGCTAATACATTACCAAATAAAATATGGAACAAATCGGTTGAGCTATTGGCTACTCCGATCAATATCACCCCCAAGGCTAAAAATGAACTAAAGGTAATCCCAATAGCTGTGTCTCCCTTAATCACGCTATTACCTTTAATAAACTCAATAATAAAGGATGCTAAGAACCCAAATACTAAGGCTCCAATAAAGAAATTAATCCCTAAAATATACGATAATGCCACCCCAGGCAATACCGCATGTGAAATAGCATCACCCATTAAAGACATTCCTCTTAAAATAATAAAACACCCTATCATACCTGATACTGCACCAATTACTACAGATGTAACTAATGCATTTTGCAAGAAATGAAATTCCTGCAAACCTTCTATAAAATTCGCAATCATTTTTCATTCCTCCTATTATTCAACAAATATCTTTTCTCCATAAGCTTCTTTTAAGACAACTTTATTGAAGACTTCTTCTGTATTACCTACTGCAATTAATTTTTTATTTAAAATAATGACTTGATCAAAATATTGCTTAACCTTCCCTAAATCATGGTGAACAATCACAATTGTTTTGCCTTGTTTTTTTAAATCATTTAAAATGCTAACAATAATCTGTTCACTCACTAAGTCAATCCCCACAAAAGGTTCATCTAGGAAAATATATTTCGTATCTTGCACTAAACAACGCGCTAATAAGACACGTTGAAACTGTCCGCCAGATAATTCACCAATTTGACGCTTTTTAAAATCGACTAAACCAACCATTTCTAGCGCTTTATGGACATCATCCCATTCTTTTTGCCCTAATTTTTTTAAAATCCCTACACGAGAATAAGTCCCTAAAGACACACATTCTTCTACTGTAATTGGAAAAGTGAAATCAATCGCACTTTTCTGTTCAACATAAGCCACATCTTTTAATTTTTTTCGTGAATCGACACCATCGATAGTAATCATACCTTCACTTCTAATAATATGTAAAATAGCTTTTAATAATGTTGATTTACCTGCTCCATTTGGTCCGATAATTCCTGTAATCGTTGGACCTTCTAATGAGAAGCTGATATTTTCTAATGCCTTTACTGAGTTTTGATAGATAACACTCACATCACGACATTCAATCATTGTATCCCTCCTTTAGATCTTTACCATACCCTTTATAAATTAGGTTACCCTAAAGACCTCCTATAAAAATTAGGTTAACCTAAAAAGTCATTTCTGTCAATACATTTCTTGTCAATTTTTACAAAAAACTAACTCTTGCAGTTCAAAATACGATAAAATTTAGGATAAGTAACCTTTGTTATCGCTTCTTTCGTTTATAAAATCTACTAATAATGCATATTTCATCTAATAATATTGGCATCTTTCTAGCACTACTAACCCCTAGTTTCACTTCATCCACATGATTTAACAAAGAAACATTATATACAAAAAAAAGCATTGAAGATAATCTTCAATGCTTTTTTACACCATTCCCTATTAGTCAATCATTTTAAATTTTTCAATAAATAATGGGCTAACTGAACGATTTTCATGAATACGGCGGATTGCTTCTGCCATTAATTGTGATACACTAATTTCTACAATTTTACCACCACGTTTTTCTTCTGGTAAATTAATAGAATCTGTTACTACTACTTCTTTAATAACTGAATTATTAATACGTTCTAATGCTGGGCCAGATAATACTGCATGTGTACAACAAGCATATACTTCTGTAGCTCCTGCATCTTTAATAGCTTGGGCTGCTAATGTAATCGTACCTGCAGTATCAATCATATCATCAATTAATACAGCTACTTTACCATTAACATCACCAATAATATTCATTACTTCTGCAACATTTGCTTTTGGTCGACGTTTGTCAATAATCGCAATTGGAGCATGTAAGAATTCAGCTAATTTACGAGCACGTGTTACCCCACCATGGTCAGGTGATACAACAACGATATCTTTTTCTTTGAAGTGATTTTCTAAGAAATAATTAGCTAATAATGGTGCACCAAACAAGTGATCTACTGGAATATCGAAGAAACCTTGAATTTGTGCGGCGTGTAAGTCTAATGTTAACACTCGGTCTGCTCCAGCTTGTGTAATCATATTGGCTACTAATTTTGATGTGATTGGCTCACGCGATTGTGCTTTACGATCTTGACGAGCATAACCATAATATGGCAATACAACATTGATAGTCTTAGCACTTGCACGACGCAATGCATCAATCATAATTAACAACTCCATAATATTATCATTTACTGGAGATGAAGTAGATTGTAACACATAAACATGCGCTCCACGAATACTTTCATCGATATTAATTTTAATCTCTCCATCACTAAAATGAGTAACAGATACCTTCCCTAGTTCAATGCCTAAATCAGATGCAATTTTCTCTGCTAAAGGACGATTTGAACTTAATGCAAATAACTTAAATTTTGGATCGGAATAATGTTCCACCAGAATAACCCCCGAATTTCATTTTTTTATATATCTACTCTTATAATAATATGTTTTGTTGCATTTTTGAATAGCAAAAAGCACTTTTTTTTACTTTAAATATTACATTTCCTTTACAGTTTCACTTTTTAGTAGATGTTAACGCTTTTTTTCGCTATGAAACAAGAAATCCATTTACATTTTTTGTAAATGGATTTCTTGATAGTTATTATTTCTTCATTCCTGGTAATTTATTCGCATATTTTTCTTTAATTTCTTGTCTTGAACGTCCGATTGCTAGAGCCTCTTCAGGAACATCTTTTGTAATGGTTGAGCCTGCTGCAATAAAAGCATGATTGCCTACTGATACTGGCGCAATAATGTTTGCATTACAGCCAATAAAGACACCATCACCAATTTTTGAGCGATGTTTATTTTTACCATCATAATTCACAAAAATAGTTCCACAACCAACATTAATATCTTGACCTAAATCAGCATCACCAACATAAGTTAAATGACCTACTTTAGTTCCTTGTGCTAAACTAGCATTTTTAACTTCAACGAAATTCCCAATATGAACGTTTTCACCAATTTCTGCTTTTGGACGTAAATGAGCAAACGGTCCAATATTACTACCTTTTTTCATTACTGAATCTTCTAAATTAGAAGAAATCACACGAATATTATCTTCTAAAATCGAATGACTAATTACTGAGTGCGCACCGATGAAACAATTTGACCCAATCTTCGTATGACCTTTAAGAATAACATTTGGTTCAATAACTGTATCAGAGCCAATCATAACACTATCTTCAATATATGTTGTTTCTGGATCAATCAATGTAACACCTTGCATCATATGATACTGATTAATGCGTTGACGCATAATTTTTTCAGCTTTTGATAAAGCAATACGATCATTAACCCCTAAACCTTCATCAAAATTAGACATTTGATAAGCCGCTACCATGCCACCGTCTTTTTTTATAATTTCCAATACGTCTGGTAAATAATATTCGCCTTGTGCATTATCATTTCCAACACGGTGCAATGCTTCAAATAAAGTTTGATTATCAAAGCAATAAGTTCCTGTATTAACTTCTTGAATTAATTGTTCTTCAGGCGTTGCATCTTTTTGTTCTACGTTTTTCACTACATAACCATCTTCTGAACGAATTACACGTCCATAACCAGTTGGATTTTCTGCAAAACCTGTTAAAATAGTTGCTTTTGCCTGTAATTTTTGATGCGTTTTAATTAGTTGATTAATCGTTTCTTCTGTAATTAATGGCGTATCACCACATAAGACGATTGTTGTACCTTCTTTATCACCTAATACACCCTCTGCTTGTAATACTGCATGTCCTGTTCCTAATTGTTCTTCTTGTAAGGCATATTGACAACGATCTCCTAGTACATCTTGCACCATTTCAGCCCCACAACCAACAATTGAGACAATCTCATCAGCATTGGCCTTTTCCAATTTTTCAACTACATGTTCTACCATTGGCTTACCACAAACTGGATGTAACACTTTATATAATGAAGATTTCATTCGAGTTCCTTTACCAGCTGCTAAAATAATTCCAAAACGTTTCATTTTCATTTCTCCTCAGATTAATTCATTTTAAACTAAAAATTTTCTATACACGCTTTATACTAGCTTACATTAAGTAATTTTTCAATCAAATTCTGATTTTGTGGTATAATGAGCATGTCAATAAATAAAAATAGAAAGTAGGTTATCCGATGAAACAGAAAAATATTGCCATTATTGGGGCAGGAATTGTCGGTTCAACAGCAGCCTTCAAATTAGCTAAAGCAGGCATTAATGTTACTGTTTTCGATGAAGGTACTGGACAAGCAACTGCTGGAGCAGCGGGAATTATTTGCCCATGGTTATCACAAAGAAGAAATAAAGAATGGTATCACCTAACATCTACTGGCGCAAGCTATTATCCTCAATTAATGGCCGAACTTGAAAAAGAAAATATAGCAGAAATCCCCTATAAACAAGTCGGTACTTATGTCTTTAAACATAAAGAACAACAATTAGAAAAACTATTAAAAATCGCTCAAAAACGGCGTGAAGATGCTCCGATGATTGGTGACTTAAAAATTGTTACAAAAGAAGAAATCCAAGAAAAAATCCCTGGTTGGCAAGGACAAGATGGCGCTGTTTTTTGTAGTGGAGGTGGTCGTGTTGATGGTAAATTATTAACCGAGGAACTACTAACATTAGCCAAAAAATACGGTGCAACCATTATCCGTAAAAAAGTTAGCTTAACATTATATAAAGAACGAATTTTCGTTGTAAACGATGGAGAAATGCAAGAATTCGACCAAATCATCTTAGCAACTGGCGCATGGTTAAAAGAAATCTTGAGTCCCTTACCATTATCAGTCGATGTTCGTCCACAAAAAGGGCAATTAATCGAAATACAAATGGATACTACCAAATACTACACTGATAACTGGCCAGTTTGTATGTTACATGGGGAGATTGATTTTTTACCATTCCATAATGGACGTATTATTGTTGGGGCAACTCATGAGAATGATAAAGGTTTTGATTTAACACCTGATAAAGAATTGCAAAATCATATGTATGAAGAAGTTATTAAACTATACCCAGGACTAAAAAACTATCCAATTGATCGTGACCGCATCGGAACTCGTGCCTATACATCAGACTTTGCACCATTCTTTGGCCAATTAGCTGATTACCCACAATTATTAGTAGCAAGTGGCTTAGGCTCATCTGGCTTAACTTCTGGAGCATATATTGGTGAATTATTAAGTCAAGTCGCACAAGGTACTACACCTGATTTCCCATGCGAAAACTATAATCCAGCTAATTATATTCACAAAAAATAAACATGAACTTTAACAACTTAAACACAATACCACAAAAATGTTGACTTACACATTTTGAAAACAGATTATTTGACTGAAAAATGTATAAAAAATGTAATCATTTGTAATTTTCAAAAAAATAGATTATACTAGTCAAGTATCTCAAAAAGTACGAAAGGAAGTCGACTATGTTAAAAGAATTTAAAGAATTTTTAATGCGTGGTAATGTGATTGATTTAGCAGTAGCTGTTGTTATCGGTGGAGCTTTCCAAAAGATTGTTTCAGCGCTTGTAACAGCTATTATTAATCCAATTATCGCAGCTATCTTCAATGCTGAAGCAATCGCTAAAGTTGTTTGGACAATTGGTTCTGTTAATTTAGGTGTTGGTGAATTAGCCGCAGCTATTATTAACTTTCTGATTGTGGGAGCTGTTTTATTCGTTGTTGTTAAAGCAATGAATACTGCTCAAAATTTACGCAAAAAAGACGAAGAAGTTGTTGAAGAAGTACCTGCTACTCCTACAACTGAAGAGTTATTAGCTCAAATTCGTGATTTATTAGCGGACAAATAATAAAAAACTATCAAATCCACCTCAAAATGGTTTGATAGTTTTTTTGTATACTGTTATTGATGAATAATGGAATAGACTTCTTGCTTACGTAAAGAGCGATCTTTCGCAACTTTTTTAATCGCATCTTTTTGACTTAAACCATCTGTATCAATTAAATGTTGGACATGTTCTTCGATTGATAATGCTAATAATTGTTCATCATCCGAATTATCGGCAATTGATTGTAAACTTTGCGCAGTTTTGGCACCAATTAAAATACAGCATTCACCTTTCAAATCTTCCTCATGAACTAATTCAACTAATTCCTCAGCCGTACCACGAATGAACTCTTCATATTTCTTCGTTAATTCACGGCATAATACCACTTCTTGCTCACGACCATAGACTTCACTAATTTGATTGAAGCATTCTTTCAAGCGATATGGTGATTCATAAATAATAACCGTTTCCGGGCGACTCTTTAATAATGCTAATTGCTCTTTACGCTCACGTTTTTGACGACCTAAAAATCCATAGAAATAAAATGGTTGTGGCACTAAACCTGATGCAATTAAAGCAGTAATCCCAGCATTAGCCCCCGGTAATGGAACAACCGTAATATCTTGTTCAATACAGGCTTGAACTAATTCAAAACCTGGATCACTAATTGATGGTGTTCCCGCATCACTTACTTGCGCAAATGTTTTCCCTGACTGTATCATTTCAATGACTTGTGGAATCCGTTCTCTTGTATTATGCTCATGGAAACTCATTTGTGATGTATTAATGTCAAAATGATTTAATAACTTTTGTGTATGTCTAGTATCTTCCGCTAAAATAATATCAACTTCTGCTAAAGTACGGACTGCTCTAAAAGTCATATCTTCTAAATTTCCAATTGGTGTTGGCACTAAATATAAACACCCCATTACATCTGGGGAAAAACTCTTTTGTCTATTCATCTTTTCCACTCTCCTCTAACAGCTCAATTACTGGTTTTTGTACTTTTTCTAAATCTATTTGATGCTCTTTTAAAAAAGCTATCTTCTTTGATCGTGTCTGTTTTTTAAAGGCAGCTTCAGCTTTTAAGGCACTGCTTTTATCAAGGTATTCCTTAGCAAATAATAATCTAACTGGACGACGAATCTTCGTATATTTGGCACCCTTTCCGGCATTATGAGTCTTTACTCGACTTAAAAAATCTGTACTATAACCAGTATATAAAGTCTGATCTTTACAATAGACAATATACATATAGTGACTCTTTTTATTATTCGTCATCGGCTTCACCAAATAACACCTGCTTCAGCTCGCTCGTATAGTCACCTTGTTCATCAAAAACTACTAATTCCGGCAAAATACGCATACCTCCTAATCCACCATCTTTAATAAATTCAATCAGCATAATATTACTCTCTTTCCCTTTTTTAGGGCTAACAAATTGCACACGTTTTGGTTCCAAACGATATTTGCGTGCTAAAATAATTATATCTGCCATACGATCAGGACGATGAACCATATACGCTTTCCCTTTCATCTTCAATAAACCGCTCATTGCTTCTAATAATTCTTCTAAGGGCAAGGCTACTTCATGACGAGCCAAAGTGTAACTATCTAATTTGTTGGTTAAATTCTTCTTAGCCACTTTAAAATATGGTGGATTACACGTAATTACATCCACTGAATCCTTCGCAATAACACCTTTCAGCTCCCTTACATCTGCTTGTAAAAACGATACTTTCTCTTCTAAATTGTTCATTGCTACCGTTCTTTTTGCCATATCTACTAAAGCACTTTGCAATTCTACCCCTAAAATTTTATTCTTAGTTTTAGCTGTTAATAAAAAGGCTACCGCCCCATTTCCTGAACATAAATCCACAACAACACCTTTTTTTGTACGAGGTAAACTAGCAAAATCTGCTAACAACACCGCATCTAACGAAAAAGAAAAGACCTGACTACTTTGAATAATTGAAATACCCTCACGTTCCAAACGATCAATGCGTTCCCCTTCTTTTAATTCTATCTTCATTATTTCCCCACCTTTAACATCATTAAAAAAAGCAAATCTTCATAGGTATTATACCATAGATAGATTTGCTCTGAAAAATAGTCTATAAATCCTATTCACCATACAAAATATCTGTACAAAACATACATTCTTCATCATTTTCACGACGCTTACCATAATATAAATTACAAATATGGAACCCTTCATGATAAATATTTTCTAAGTTTAATAATGATTTACTCATTGATGACTCAATTTCTTGACCTTCTATAATGATTTCATCAGGCTCTTGCAAGCTATCTAAACGATCTTTTAAATGTTTATTTTCCATTGCAAGATTATGATTTTCTTCCATTAAAGTAACTAATTCCCCTTCTAATTGGGTAATTTCTGCAAGTTGTTCTGTGGCTGATTCTTTTAATCTTGCTAATCGATCTAATACCTCACGATTTTGCATATCGACACCTCATCTTTATTTAATTCTCATTTTCTGTGACTCTAACCATACTTTTATCAAATTCATTGAAATAATAATCGACTTTTTGGCGGGATTCAAATACAAAGACGGTAATCACCATTTCCAAAATATTTAAACCAACAACTTTGCCACGGCCGTCTGGAGTATCAATCTCACGACCAATATCAGGCATTTTTTTACGAATCTCTTCATAAGTCTCATTCTCAAAACTCAAACAACACATTAAACGCCCACAAATCCCTGAAATTTTAGTTGGATTCAATGATAAATGCTGCTCGCGGGCCATTTTAATGGATACTGGTGTAAAGTCGCCTAAAAACGATGAACAACATAGCTGGCGTCCACAAATTCCAATGCCACCAACGATTTGCGCTTCATCACGCACACCGATTTGACGTAATTCAATACGTGTATGATAAATTGCTGCTAATTCTTTAACTAATTGACGGAAATCAACTCTGGAATCAGAACTAAATTTAATCATTAAACGTTCACGCATCAAGGTATACTCCGCAGAAATCACTTTCATTGGTAATTCTAAGTTTTCGATAATTTCTCTTGTTTTAATGACAATATCTTTACAATCCGCTTCATTCTTAGCTATTTTTTTCAAATCAATCTGATCGACCAGACGTTTAATCTCTTTTTTGTTTTCTAAATAATCATCTTCTTGAATATCGCTACGAACACACTTTACCATAGCAATCTCTAACACCTTATTACGTTCTATAACTAATTGGTCATCTACTTGAACTGGAAAATTTGGAACTTGATAATAAAAAATATCTCCAAATGATTCAAATGTGACTCCTATTGCTTTTTTCATCTTTGCTCACCTTTCTATTGCATGCTTATCAATTTGGCAGACACCATTCTTCTAAAATACCTTGTACGCCAACATTTGATTGCTGCATTTTCATCGCCTGATAGACTTTTTCGATTTTCATTAACCAATATTGTGTGGTAGTTTTACTAGCTAATGCTTGATAATCGTTCAGTTTTTCTGGTTGGATTAATTGGTCAGCAGTTTTTTCACATACACATAACATATCTCGACAATAAAATGCGATCATTTCTAATAATTGCTGTTCTTGCTTTTTGTTTTCTAAAATAGGTTTTAATTTTGTTTGAACCATCATAAACGCTTG
The DNA here is from genome assembly GCF_900111135.1 of Granulicatella balaenopterae. GTDB lineage: Bacteria > Bacillota > Bacilli > Lactobacillales > Aerococcaceae > Granulicatella > Granulicatella balaenopterae. Next base: position 56,116 of record NZ_FOGF01000008.1, read on the forward strand.
GGGGTAATACTCCACTGAACGGATAAACCATTGCCAACTTTCTTGCTTCAAACTAATAAACGATTCCGACTCAGCTAAATCAATCGCTTCTGATTCTGACTGGGTTAAATACGAAATAAACTTCGCCAATGACTCATGTACTCCCTTTTCCATCAACTTCTCTTCAAACTGCTGGCTACTCGTAGGAATCACCCGCACCACTTGACAACGTGATTGAATAGTTGGCAAAACCTTAGCAACATTCTCAGTTAATAAAAAGAAATACACTTCCACAATCGGTTCTTCCAAAAATTTTAATAAGCTATTACTAGCTCCTAGCGTCATTTGATCAGCTTGATGTAAGATACATACTTTTTTAGAGCTTTCCATACCACTTGTTGCTAATCGCTGACGTAATTCACGGATCTGGTCTACCTTAATTGACTGTCCATCCGGAAAAACTTCCACCACATCCACTAAATGATTATTAGCCACTTTCACGCATTGCGGACATGTTAGGCATGGTGCTTCTCCCTCTTGACGATTCTCACAATATAATGCTTGGGTAATAAATTGAACTAATTCTCGTTTACCGCTACCTTTCATCCCATCAATAATATAAGCATGCACTAAACGCTTATGATCAATAGTCTTAATAAAGGCTTCCTTCAAATAATCCATTTCTATCAATCCTAGAATCTAAAGAATGACTCAATTGGTACAACAAAGACAGTCGCTCCACCAACTTGAACTGGAATTGGAAATGACATACTTGAATCCATTGCTGTATCCAAATGCATTGGTAGTGTTGTATATTGTTCACGTGATTGACAATTTTCACGAATAATATCCAATGCTTCCTCAACACGTTCTTCTTCAATCCCAACTAAAAAAGTTGTATTACCTGCACGTAGGAATCCTCCTGTTGTTGATAATCTTGTTGCACGAATATTCGCATCAACAAATTCATCACCTAATACATGTGCATCTTTATCTTGTACAATCGCAATAATTAATTTCATCTTAATACCCCTTTCTATTATTTATCAAAAAATTGTGGGAATTTCTCTACAATACTATTATAACATTTTTCTACCACTTCTTCGATAGGCGCCGTAGCATCTACCACGATAAATCGTTCTTTTTCTTCAGCTACTAATGCTAAGTAACCTTGACGTACTTTTTGGTGAAACGCTAAACCTTCTTGATCTAAACGGTCAAATTGTCTTTCACCACGAGCTTTATAAATTCTTTCCAACCCTACTTCTGATGGCACATCTAAGTAAAGGGTGATATCTGGTCGTAATCCTGCTGTAGCAAATTGATTCAATTGACGAATTTCTTCTACACCAATACCACGCGCAACGCCTTGATAAGCAACTGAGCTATCAACAAAGCGATCACAAAAAATCATATCTTCATTAGCTAAAGTTGGTAACACAATATCGGTTAAATGTTGTCGACGAGCCGCCGCATATAAAATGGCTTCTGTACGAACATCCATTTCTTGATGATTCACATCTAAAATAATGCCCCTAATACTTTCCGCAATATTGCTACCTCCTGGTTCTCTTGTTGAGATAATATTTTTAGTTGTTTTTGCTTGTAAACGAGGAAGTAATTCCTTAATAACGCTTGTTTTTCCTGCGCCGTCTGGTCCTTCCATTGTAATAAATAATCCTACCACAAGATCCCCTCATTTCTTCTATATTTCTTAATATATTTACCCTTCATTATACGATACATTCACCCCTTTTGACTATCGATTTCACCTATCTTTCTAGAATTTATTAAAACAAGTATAAAATCTTTTTAACTGTCATTTAAGGAATTACTTAATTGGTAATCTTATTACATCATAATATCTGTATGAACCAGAACTTCCCTACTACATCTTTACCACTTACTAGATTCGTCCACTGCTTCATGCACAAAAAAAGAGACTAAGCTTTTGCCTAGTCCCTTTATTATTATTTAGTTATCATTATTAAAAATGACTATTTTTTCCAATAACCATTTGAACCTACATAATAACCATTCACATATTGTTTACGAGCATAACGGCCATCTTCTTTTATGAAGCACCAACCTTTGCCATCATAAACCCATTCATTACTTGCCATATCGCCCCATTGTTTTAGGTAATATTTGCCAACCCATTCATCATGTGCGTATGTACCGTCTTTATGAATATAGTACCAGTGACCATTATCGTAATACCAGCCATCTGTAGCCATTTGACCATATTGTGTCAAGAAGTAGCCATCTACCCATTCATCATGTGCATATGTACCATCTTCGTGAATATAGTACCAGTCACCTTTATCATAGTACCAGCCACCTTTAGCCATTTGACCATATTGTGTTAAGAAGTAGCCATCTACCCATTCATCATGTGCATATGTACCATCTTCGTGAATATAGTACCAGTCACCTTTATCATAGTACCAACCATCTGTAGCCATTTTACCATATTGTGTTAAGAAGTAACCACTAACCCATTCATCACGAGCGTATTTACCATCAGCTTTTAAGTAATAGTCGCCTTTGTAATTATCATCGTGAATCCATTGTGATGTTACTTTTTCGCCATCTTGATAGTAGTAATCGCCATCCCAACCTTGTTTTACAATTGGTTTTTCTGGAGCTACTGCTTTTTGTAAAGTACCATTATAGATAGCATTAGTTACCCAGCGGTAGAAGTATTGTGAGTGCATTCTGTGTGTTGGATCCCCAGCATATACGAATAATGGGAAGTCTTTGAATGTTCCTTCGATAGCCATTGTTTTATTAGCTAAAACTTCATTACCTGGCCACCAACCAGTTTGGAAGTAATCTTTGTCATTAACTTTAACAACTTCATTAAATCCTTCTGGTGTAGCATTAATCCAGCTACCTGATGCACTATATAATAAGTCATCTGCAGTATAACCATTAGAGTATACATTATCAGTATCAATAGTTACATGCATTAAACCTTCATGTGAGTAACCAGTTGCTTCTGCATCAAAGCCATCTAAGATTCCTAAATCTTCTAAGTTAGCCATTGCAGTACCACCAAGAACGATAACTGGTTTGTTACCAAACATTTTTTCATCATAACGGTGATCTTCTAAAGCAATAATATCAGCAGCTTCTGGATCGTCTACTACTGTAAAGCCAACTTGTTCTAATGCCATGTAAGTAGATGTTGGTAATTCAGCACCAGCCCACCATGCGTTTTGTTTATTAACATATACTTTAATATCATTAGCGATACGAGCATCTGTTAATGATGAGTAGTCTGTTAGAGGTTCAGCTACAACAGATACATTTGCTTTTAATTTATTAAGAGTGTCTGCTGACATTGCAAAACCATTTTCAGTGAAGTAAATAGTTTCACCTTGTTTCAATAAATCATTCACTTCTTTAATAACATAAATAGAGTTATTAGCTACTTGATAGTATTCACCTTCTTCAATTGCTGCTTGTGGTGCATCTGTATGAGATACTTCACCTAATTTGCCATCTAATTCTTTAGCTTTATCTTTATAGATTGGAGTAGATTCAAATCCACGCATTTCTGGCATGTCCATAACTACTTCAGCATACATCGCTTTCCAAGCAGATTCATCGGCGCCATCATATAGACAGTAGTTTGCATAGCCACGTTTAGCTTGAGCCATATCAACTACTAAGTCACCTTTCTTGAAGCCGTCAACATCTTCTGTTAATTGTTTTAATTCAACACCATTACGAGCGAAGTATTCAATCATTGCGTAAGATTGTTCCACATCATATTTCTTAGATGGTGTCATTGAAATTACATAATAATCTGGGAAGAATTGTCCATCTACTTTATTAGGACGTCCTACTACTTCACCTTTTGGACCTACTAATTGATTTTCAGCATCTTGGGATTCAACTTTATTAACACCACGAGAATAGTATTTCAAGCGATTTTCAAAGACTAATTTACGGTTAGTATTTAAGTAATCAATACTACCAAATAATGCATTAACCCCTGCTTTAAATGATTCTTCATTACCTTGAGGGATTTCCATTGTATGAGCTAAGATACCATGGTACAAGCCATATACACCAGTGTAACCAGCGAAGGCGTCATCCCAGCCATCTCCCCAATAGTGTTTAGGAATCATAAATCCTTCATATTTAGAAGCATGTAATCCTGCACGACCTAAGTGACGAGCGTGGTCAACTGATGAGTCAGCAAAGATATCATATTCAAAGTTAGGATCATGTGGAGGTGTTGATGGTTCGATTAAGTATTCTGATACGAAACCATGAACATCCACGATTGAGATTGGATTCCATTTATTGATTTGTGCAATAGTTGCTCTTGGTTCTGGGTTCACTTGATAACACGCATCACGGTTAGGGTCCATACCATTAACTAATGTACGGAAGTTTTCATAGTCGCCATCAGGGTTTTCTAAGAATGTAAATACAAAGATAAAGCGATCTAATAAATCTTTTACATTTAGCGTTACTGTTCTTGTTGCGCCTAATTCTTCAATTTGTGGATTACCATCTTCGTCATAATAACGTTCCCCACCACTTACATATGTTTCAAAAGTAATGGTATCTTTTGTAGCGATTTGTTTGAACGCTTCTGTTACCACGTCAGGAGCTGGTTGTTCATCAGCGTGAGTATTGTGAATATAGATTGGTAATTTATAATCTAATTTATCTTCTTGTAATAATTTTAATAAATCGTCTGGAGTAGCTAACATATCTTTACCAGTACCATTTAAGTAACCATCAATTGATGCTTGGTCTTTAGCAACAATTCCCATTGGAATATCACGACCGCGTAAAGTTGTACCGATCTTTTCAATTTTAACTAAACGATCTGTTGCATTTTCTGCATAGTTATAGACTTCTTTTTTACGTTCTTCGGCAGTACGATAGCCATCATATGGACGTAAATTAATTGTTTTAGTAATCACTACATTACCATCAGCGTCTTTAGCTTGTAATGTATACTCACCAATCCAGTGACGATATGTACGACGGATATTACCATATGCTGCACGTTGGCTTAAATCTTCACCAAATAATGAGTCAACATTAATTGTAACAGTTGATTCATTTTCATCGCCAGTAGTTTCTACAGTAATCCATTGACCACCTGTAAAACCTCCACCTTTTTTTAATAACCATTTTTGCCAATCTGCTAATGGTTTTTCTTCTTTTACTTCACCTTCAATAGTTTTACCAGATAAAGTCCAATTTAAATTAGCAGCAGTCTTAGCGTCTAATTTGATAGTTTCCGTTGTTTCATTAGCTAAAGTCATATAATCTGTGACTGGCGCCAATTGAAAGACGCCTTGGTTAGCCTCAATAACAGTTGCCACTGTTGGTTGAGCTACTGCTTCCTCTGCTGAAATGATTGGAGCATTCATTGCTGCAATTGATAATAAACACGATGCTGACAGCGTTAAAAATGCTTGCTTTTTGATAGTCTTGTTCATTTTTGTCCCCCCGTTTTGTGTTATTGATTATTCAAGAAATATTTCTAAAATTGTCGGTGTTTCTAAAGCTTTAAATACATTTATATAATAACCCTATTACCATTTTTTGTAAACGCTTTATAAATATTTTATCATATAATTTTCATTTTTTTAGGAGATTTTTAAGATATTTTAATCGAATTCTTACAAAACAAAAAAACTAAAGGTTTTCCACCTTTAGTTTTTTTGTCATTTTACCAATTTATGATTCAAGCCATTCTTTTTTTATATTATTTTTAATTTTTTTCTCATCTTCTAATTCTGATGTTAATTTAGGCATCATAATAAAACAATCCCCAATATTATCTAATTCATAATCTTCTAATTCAGCTTGTTTTTTTATATCTTTAGGAACTTCTACTTTTTCACGTTTAAATAAATCTTCTTTTTTTACACGAATTGCCATCTCAAATCCCCCTTATAATTGTTAATTTAATGATACTCCATCTACTAGCGATAGACAACCAAGAAATTACATACCTCCCTTTATTTTTTCTTTTATTTTTGACTAAAAAACAGATTAACGAAAAATTTTTCAAAAGGGCATTTGCCTCAAAAGAATCATATGATTTTTCTTATTATATAGTCTTGTTTATTTATGTTTAGTGAACTACACACTAAGCTAAAGCTTAGGTGCTTCTTGTTTCGTCCTCTCCTGCGTTTCCTAATCTAATTGATTATTCCTCCGTCTTACAAAAAGTCCACAAGCGTATAAGTTTGGGTAGTTCCTACCCTACTATACTCTATTTTTTATTATGCACTCATGAGGATTCTAAGTCCTTCGTTTTTTATATTCAGTGCAGCGTTTATATCTCTATCTAACTCAAGACCACATTCACAACAATATGTTCTATCAGTTAGGTTGAGATGTTTTCTATTGCCACAATGGCTACAAATTTGACTCGATGGATACCATTTATCTACTTTTACTAAGTATTTACCTCTATCCAATAATTTATACTCAAGCATCGTTTGGAATAGTCCGTATCCATTGTCTAATGTTGCTTTCCCATTACCGAACCCTTTATTTGACATAGCTTTCATATTAAGTGATTCTATACACACGACTTCATACAAGTTGGCTATCCTTGTTGATTCTTTATGTAAGAAATCTAGTCTTTGGTTCGATATATGTCTATGTAATTTCGCTACTTTTTTTCTTGCTTTCTCTCTATTATTTGACCCTTTCTCTTTTTTTGATAATTGTCTTTGCAACTTAGCTAATCTTTCATGTGATTTTCTATAATATTTAGGACTTCCACACATATTTCCTTCGCTATCTGCGTATAATCCATCTGATTTGTAATCAAGTCCTATTATTTTATCTGTGATTTCTACTTTACTTACTTCTTCAGCATATTCAAATAACACACTGACATAATATTTATTGTCTTTTTCTTGGCTGATAGTTGCTGATTTTAGTATCCAATTTTCATTTGGTTTTCTATGTATTTTAGCTTTTACTTCTTTTAATTTAGGTAATTTTATACTTTTATCATTTAGGGTAATGGAGCCTTTCTGGTTATTTG
>NZ_FOGF01000057.1 GCF_900111135.1 Granulicatella balaenopterae
TTGGATACTGAATTATTATCAAAAATGATATTTTTATCTGGAATATTTAATAAAGTTCGTATACAATTACTATTAGGCATCTGAAGCCCTCCTTTATAAAGTTTTAGTCGATTTTATTATAGGGCATCAGATGCTTTTTGTGTATAAAAAAATAAATGATGCCATTGAAAAATTTCTTCAACAACATCATTTATTGTAGAACCGAGAAAATAACCGTTTAAACGATGAATTTGGAGGATAAAGCTATGATTCGTGTATATAACACATTAACTCGTGAAAAAGAAGAATTTAAACCATTAGAACCAGGAAAGATTAAAATGTATGTCTGTGGACCAACAGTATATAACTACATTCACATCGGAAATGCGCGCAGTAGTGTGTCATTCGATACTATCCGTCGTTATTTTGAATATCGTGGATTTGAAGTAGAATACGTATCAAACTTTACTGATGTTGATGATAAGATTATTAAGCGTTCCAAAGAAACAGGCATGACACCTGAAGAAGTCTCTAAAAAATATATTGAAGCTTTCTTTGAAGATACTGGTGCATTAAATGTAAAACGTGCAACAGTTCACCCAACAGTAATGAACACAATGACAGAAATTATTGACTTTATTGCCGACTTAATTGAAAAAGGTGTAGCTTACGAATCAGAAGGCGATGTCTACTTCATGACAGAATCGTTTGATGGTTATGGGAAATTAAGTGATCAAAGTATTCAAGATTTACGGGTGGGAGCAAGTGAACGTACAGTAACTGCTGATGATAACAAAAAACGCAGCCCATTAGACTTTGCATTATGGAAATCAGCAAAACCAGGCGAAATTAATTGGGATTCACCATGGGGTAAAGGACGTCCAGGTTGGCATATCGAATGTTCCGTAATGGCTAATAAATATTTAGGCGACACAATCGATATTCACGGCGGCGGACAAGACTTGTCATTCCCTCACCACGAAAATGAAATTGCCCAAAGTGAATCAAAAACAGGACACCCATTTGCGAACTATTGGATGCATAATGCCTTCGTAACAATCGGTGAAGATGGCGAAAAAATGAGTAAATCATTAGGTAATTTCGTATTAGTACATGATTTAATTCAAAAAGTAGACCCACAAATTGTAAGATTCTTCCTAGCAACAGCTCACTATCGTCGCCCACTAAAATTCAGTGAAGCTTCATTAGATGATGCTCAAGCTAACTTAGAAAAGATCAACACAACATTTGTTAATGCGAACTACCGCCTAGAAACAGCAGCCGACTCATTAGCAGACGATGAAGAAGTCCTAGCAAAATTTGCACAATTAGAACAAGACTTCATCAAAGAAATGGACGACGACATTAATGCTCAAAACGGTATGACCATCTTATATCAATGGATTAAAGAATGGAATGTCTACTTAGAACGCGAAATAGTATCACGCGTAGTATTAGAAAAAGTTTATCAAAAAGCCACAGAATTATTCGGCATCTTCGGAATTGAAGAGAAAAAAGCAGCATTATTAGACGAAGATATTCAAGCATTAATTGATGAACGTTTAGAAGCAAGAAAAAATAAAGACTTTAAGCGCAGTGACGAAATTCGTGACTTATTAAAAGAACAAGGAATCCTACTGGAAGATACACCACAAGGAACACGTTGGAGAAGAGCATAATATGACAAACATTGACTACAAACAACTAAACGGCTTAGCACTAGCTTATATCGGGGATGGCATTTATGATTTATATATTCGTGAATATGTCCTAGAAAAAGGCTTAACACAACCAAATCGTCTGCACCGTGCCACAACAAGTTATGTATCAGCCAAAGCACAATCACGCATTATGCATAGCTTATTAGAAACAGCTGACTACTTAACCGAAGAAGAATTAAGCTATTACAAACGTGGACGCAATGCTAAAAGCCATACAAGCGCCAAAAACGCAGACGTCACAACATACCGTGTCGCAACAGGATTTGAAGCCTTATGCGGATACTTATATTTAAGCAAGCAACAAACCAGATTAGAAGAAATCTTCGCAAGAAGTATTGCCATCATAGAGGAGACAAGTAATGAGTTATAAACCAAACAATAAAAAACACTACAATAAATCGAACCGCCAAAATCATAAAAAAAGAGCCACTAAAGGATTTCAACCTAAAAATGAACGCTTTGAGTCCTCAGAAATTAGCTTACATGATTCAGAACAACCAGACTTTATTTACGGAAGACACGCTGTTTTAGCAGCATTGGAAAAAAACCAAAAAATCAATAAATTATTCGTACAAGAAGCGTTGTCTAACCCAGAAATCACGACTATACTTGCATTGGCTAAACAAAATCGCATTCAAGTTCAAAATGTTCCGAAAACTAAATTGAATGATTTAACAGATAATGCTGTTCACCAAGGTGTCGTATTATCAATTGCAGCTTTTGAATATGCTGAACTGGATGATTTATTTGAAATTGCCGAAAAAAGAGAAGAACAGCCATTCTTTATGATTTTAGATGGTATTGAAGATCCATTTAATCTAGGTTCAATTCTTAGATCAGCAGATGCAACTGGTGTACATGGGATTATCATTCCAAAACGTCGTAGTGTCTCATTAACATCAACAGTTGCTAAAACATCAACAGGAGCCATTGAACATGTGCCGGTTGTACGAGTAACGAATATTACCCAAACAATTGATGAGTTGAAAAAACGTGGTGTATGGATCTTTGGGACAGATATGAATGGAACGGATTATCGCCGTTGGAAAACAGATTGTCCATTAGCGGTCGTAATTGGTAATGAAGGTAAAGGTATTTCTCGTTTAGTGAAAGATTCAGTTGATGAAATGGTCACCATTCCAATGACTGGCCATGTTCAAAGTTTAAATGCTGGTGTTGCAAGTGCCTTAATGATGTATGAAGTCTATCGTGGAAGACATAATCTATAATATTGGAGGTGAGCGCCATGAAAAAGGAACTCTATATTGTAGACGGTTATAATATGATTGGTGCTTGGCCTGAATTAGTTGCTTTAAAAAAAGCAGATGATATTGAAAGTGCAAGAGATTTATTATTACATGAATGTTCGAATTTTCAAAAATTTGAAAATATTGAAGTGTGGGTTGTTTTTGATGCACAATTTGTTCCAGGAGTACAGCAATCATTTGATAAGTATGCTGTGAAAGTTATTTTTACAGCTGAAAAAGAGACTGCTGATAGCTATATTGAACGAACTGTACCAAAATATAATAATCGCTTAACGCAAGTATCAGTAGCAACCAGTGATTTGGCAGAACAGTGGATGATCTTTCAACAAGGAGCTCTGCGAAAGTCAGCACGCGAGTTTTATAATGAAATTAAGGAAAGCAAAAAAAAGCAAAGAGATATTTCAGAACAATTTGAATTGTCTGGAAAACGTCGTAAATCGCCATGGGATGATAAGCAATGGCAAGAATTAGACCAATTACGTTTTGCTCTACATTATTCTAAAGAAGACTAAGAATGACTGTATCGCCAAAGGGGGATATAGAAGTTTGGTACTTAAGGATGCTGAATATTATGTGGATAGTTATTTATCTGGAAGGATTGATGATGCGGAATTAGTGCAAGGGGTAGAACCGCTTATGAGATGGGTCTATCTTAATCACACGATATCGGGTGTACTGGAACAAGAAGATTTTCTTCAAGAAGCACGCTTATTATTACTGAATTCAGTCCAGAGCTTTGATAAGAAGTATAAGGTTAGATTTTCAACGTATTATACGAAAATTTTGAAAAATTTTTTGTGTGATGAATTGCGTAAAAAACACACGCAAAAACAAATTCCTGAAAACCTATTTGTTAGAGAAGATGAATTAGTTGATGTTGCAGCGGTTCATTATGGTGTGGCATCTAGCTCAAAAGGTTATTATTCTGAGAATCGCTTAATTATTCAAGAGAATATTGAAGAGTATATCTGTAGCTTATCTCATTTTGAAAAGCAAATTTTATATCAATGGCTAACACTTAATGAGATAGAAGCAGAAGAATTAATTAGACCGATATGTCAAAAAAATGCTTACCATCGGTGTCGACAAAAAATGCTGATGTACTTACAATAAAACACATTATGCTTATATAAAAGAAATATAACAGACAAAAATAACCATCTCGAATAATGAGGTGGTTATTTTTTTGTTTCTTGATGATTATACTTGCTTTTTTAGTAGTAAACACGGTAAGATTAAGGAATCTTGAGTATTGAATTTTTTGAAAAAAGATTGAGTATTTAAGAGAATGATGACTTTGCTAAGTATTTTTAAAGACAGGGTGAAATCATATGATTATTATCAATTATTAGCAAGACCACCTGTATTGTAAAAGATATATTTTAAGCAAAGACATAAGATTTTTTGTCAACTGTTAAGATGTTAGGAGCTATATAAAAGAATAGTGTCTTAACAAAAAAGAAAGGTGGAAGGTATGGAAACAGAGAAGAAGAGATTTAAAAAAGGGATCGCATTTGGCGTTCTAGTAGGGATTGCATGGGGTCTTGACGGTGTATTAATGGGGAAAGTGGGACAAGCAGAACTATTCACAGATAAAGCATACGCCTTATCGAAAGGGCTTTCAGAATTAAGTTTTGATTTTTCACCATTAGTAACAGCTTTCTTTCATGAAAGTTTCTGTTTTATGTGGGTAGCATTATATTTACTTTGCAGAAAACAATTAAAAGCAGTGTTTCACTTATTATTTAAGACGAAAAAAGGACGTGCAGCCGCTATTGCAGCCTTGGTTGGTTCGCCAATTGGGATGAGTGCTTATTTATTAGCGATTAATTATGCGACAGCGCCATATGCATCTAGTATTGCCGTAACTTATCCAGGTGTTGGGGCAATTCTTTCGTACTTAATCTTAAAAGAAAAATTAAATTACAAATCAGCAATCGGTATTGGAATTAGTTTGTTTGGTTCATTTATGTTAGGGTTCAATCCTTCAGCAGGTGTGCCGGATACATTCTTTAAAGGAATCTTATTCGCGATTGTCGCAGTATTTGGCTGGGCATTAGAAGGTGTGATTATTGGATATGCCATGAAGCACATTAAAGGTGAAGATGATGTAGTAGCTGAGCCTCAACAATTCTTATGTTTACGTTATTTCGTGTCAATGATTGCTTATTCAGTTGTTATCTTACCAGTAATTGGTGGATATCCAATGGCACAAGAAGTCGTATCAAGTGGTATGGTCTTTAAATATGCAGGAATTGCGATTTTAGGAGCGATTACTTACTTATCATGGTATAAAGCTGTTGATTTAGTTGGAGCAGCAATGGGGACAGCATTAAACTCAACAGCCGCTTTATGGGTATTAGTATTTAGTGCTTTATTATTCGGTCAAACAATTACATTAAACCTAGCAATTTGGGGCATTATTATTGTAGCAGGTGTCTTTATCTTTGCTTTAGGGCCATTAACTGAAAAAAATAAATAGATAAAAGCAAGAGACCAATTGGAGGAAAAAAATGTTAGATAAACAAGTTATTAAAAATATGGAAGAATTAGTCGATGGTTGTATGGGAGAAGAAACAGCAGCCTGTCAAGCAACTTGTCCAATGCACACTGATGTAAAAGAATATATCCGCTTAATTAGAGATGGCGAAGGAACAGAAGCTATTAAAGTTATCCGTGATAAATTATTTTTACCAGGTTCATTAGGTCGTATCTGTGCTCATCCGTGTGAAGCACAATGTAAATGGAATGAAGGCAAAAGTCCAATGGCAATTGCAAGTTTAAAACGTTATGCGGCTGATAACTTTGATGAAGAAGGCATTTGGGACTTAACAACTGCACCAGAAACAGGTAAAAAAGTAGCCGTTATCGGAGCTGGACCATCAGGATTACAAGCAGCAATCGATTTACGTCGCCAAGGTATCGCCGTAACAATTTTTGAAAAATTACCAGTACGAGGCGGTATGCTTGCAGTTGGAATCCCAGCTTATCGTTTACCAAGACATGTCTTAGAACATGAAATTACTTACCTAGACAAATTAGGTGTAGAATTCAAAATGAATTGTGAAATCGGTAAAGATGTACAATTTGACGAGATTATTAACGAATTTGATAGCGTAGTAGTAGCAGTAGGGAAACATCAAGGACGTGTCGACCGCAACCTAGAAAACTGGGACGCAAAAGGCATCTTCTCAGCAGCAGAATTCTTAAAAGAAGCAGCCCTAACAGGAGACGTTAAAGAAGCTGGAACAAAAGCTTTAGTAATCGGTGGTGGTGACGTAGCAATGGACTGTGCTAGAACAGCAGCACGTGTTGGTAGTATCGAAAAAGTCTACTCAGCATGTTTAGAGGATTCATTTGACCATATGTTTGCCTCAAACCACGAAATCAAAGGCGCTATTGATGAAGGGGTTAGCTTTAACCATGCTCAAGCAATTAAAACAATCCATAAAGACGAAAATGGACGTGTATCAGGCGTAACAATGAAAGAATGTCTAGGAATGTTCGATGCAGAAGGCCGTTTCTCACCACAATTCAATGAAGATAAAACATTCGACTTAACAGTAGATACAATTGTCTTTGCGATTGGTCAAGGAGTTGACGCAGAATTTGCGGGGGATGCTTTAGAACAACGCCGTAACTCAACATTTGAATGCGATCCAGAAACATTACAAGCGAACACAAATGAAAAAATCTTCGTAACAGGAGATGCATCAGGTGAATCAGTCATCGCTATCCAAGCAATGGCTACTGGTCGACGTGCTGCCGAATCAGTAAGACGTTATCTAAATAATGAAGACTTACGCGAGGGCCGCAATATTGATGATACAAAAACCTATACAACAAAATTAGACATGCCAACAAACTGGGATGAAATCGAAGGAACACGTATGGGTATGGCAGAATTACCAGCCAGAGAACGTATCCAATCATTTGAAGAAGTACTATTAGGTTACACAGCAGACGAAGCACATAACGAAGCAGACCGTTGCCGCCAATGTGAATGCCGTCTATGTATGACAGAATGTATCATGATGAATGACTATGCCTCATGTCCAAAAGCTTTATTTAGAGAATATCTAGAAAAAGGCCATGAAAAAATGGATAAAATGATTGCCTACTCATGTAATGAATGTAGTCAATGTACATTAGTGTGTCCGAAGAGCTATGACATCCGTGAAAACTTCATGGGAATCAAACGTGCCTATGCCGAAGAAAATGATGGCGTAGTAGCAATCGATGAATTATTAGAAAGTGAAGAAGCGCAAGTATTAGAATGTGCTGACGAATATTGTACAACAGTCCCAGGTAAAAACACTGACTCAAACTTACCATCAAAAGAAGTTGTTGAAACAGTAGTCGAAACAGTCATTCATGAAGTAATCGATAATGTAATTGACACAGTAGTCGATGCCGTATCAGATGAACGCTGTGCTTGTGGCAAAAAACCAAAATCAGCATGCTGTGGAGGTAAACACCACGAAGAAAAAACTTCATGCGGCTGTAACACTCATAAAGGAACAGGAGAATCTATGACACAAGAAACTCATACACACAAACATGAAAATTGTGCTTGCAAACACCAAGAACAACAACCAAAACAAACAGGATGCGGATGCAGAGGCCAAAAAGAACCAGCCACTACAAACCAAGCACCAGCACAAACACCAAAGAAAAAGAAAAAAACTAAATACGTATATGCACCAGGATGTACCGTATCAGCTCTATCACCAGAAGCAAACGAAAACATCTTACGTCACCTAAAAGATTCACTAGGCGAAGAAAATGTAGGTGCTATGTTACGTTGTTGTGGTAAAGTAACAGGATTTTTAGGTGAAAATGCCAAATTCGACGAAAGAAATGCCATGGCGATTGATGAATTAGATGAAATGGGAGCAGAAGTTATTATCACTGTTTGCCCATCATGCTATAAAGTATTTGGTAAAACAAATCGTAACCAACGCATGATCTCATATTGGGACTTAATGCATGACTTAATCGGCTTACCAGAAGGCGCTAAAGGAATCGGTAAAGACTCAGATATCGTCTTTAATATTCATGACTCATGCGTGACACGAGATGTATCAAGCCATCACGAAAGTATTCGTTGGATGCTAGATGAAATGGGCTATAAATGGGAAGAAATCGAACGTAATGGAATGCGCACTCGTTGTTGTGGTGTAGGAGGAATGGTCTGTTCTTCAAACCCAGAATTATATGAACGTGTCTACACAAGACGTGTGAACGACTTCAACCAAAATGATATCCTAACATATTGTGGCTCATGTAATGGTACAATGATGACAGCTGGAAAAAATTCAGTTCATATCCTAAACCTATTATTCGGTGATACATATATGAAAGCTGACTTAGGCAAACGTCCATATGACACAACAGAAGAAATGTGGGAAAATCGTTTAGCGACAAAAGAACGTTTCGAAAAATTTAAAGACTAAAAAATTAACTGTCGTAGTTGGTTTTGAAAAAACTAGCTAAAACAAAATAAATAGGTTCTATAATTTATAGGGTTGATGAGTAAAATCATTGATCCTATTTTTTATGTGCTTATTGGCTTTTAAAAAAATAAAGAGTTAATCATTCAG
>NZ_FOGF01000009.1 GCF_900111135.1 Granulicatella balaenopterae
TCATGTGGTGGAAGAAGTTGCCCAAGAAGAGGATGATGAATTGAAGGTTCCACTGATTAATTGGGTGTAGGGAATTGCTTGAATCGTTAGTTTTTGCAGTTTTGGGCAAAGCTTTTGCTTGAATCGCTAGTTTTTACAGTTTTAGGCAAGTTTTTTTCAGAATCGTTAGTTTTTGTAATTTTTGGCAAAGTTTTTGCTTGAATCGTTAATTTTTGCAGTTTTTGGCAAAGTTTTTGCTTGAATTGTTAGTTTTTACAGTTTTGGGCAAGTTTTTTTCAGAATCGTTAGTTTTTTGCAGTTTTGGGCAAGTTTTTGCTAGAATCGCTAGTTTTTACAGTTTTAGGCAAGTTTATGCTTGAATCGTTAGTTTTTGTAATTTTGGGCAAAGTATCTGTACGAATTATTGAGTTTTGCAGACTATTGCACTATTTCCGCACGAATCGATTATTTTTTGCATTTTTAGCCAAATAAAAAGCTCTCCCGACAGTTCATCGAGAAAGCTAGTGAATTTATTTATCAGTTGATATTGATTTTTTTGATGTGAATTTTTTTAGGAATGCGGGTACTTCATCGACTTGCATCACAACGACTGATACAACGACTAAGGCAGCACCTAAGATTTGTATGCCGGTAATGGTTTCTCCTAAAACGAAGAATGCTAAGATAGCTGCAAAGATTGGTTCAAAGGCTACTAAGATACTTGGTAATGTAGTACCGATAAATTCAGTTGATTTAATGTAGTATGAATTAGCGATATAAGTTGATAAGAAACCAATTGCTAATAAGTTTAAGATAACGTATGTTGGATCAGCTGCATGAATGATTGAGTAGTTCAAGTTCGGGATATCACTGAAAAATCCTAAGAAAATAGTCGCTGCCCAAAATCCATATAATAATAATGTATCATTTGAATATTTACCATTTGCAAAACGTGGAATAACTAATTGTGATGCGAAGGTAATCCCACTTAATAAACCTAGAATAACACCGAAAATATTTAAATTAGAATTTCCTGGTGCAAAAATATTAATAATTAGCATACAACCAAAGACACATGTTGAAATGGTAATGATTTTTTTCAAACCGACATAATCATTAAAGAATAATTTACCAAATAAGGTTACCCAAATTGGATTTGAAAACATTAAAACAGTTGCGACTGCGATAGGCAAACGTTCAACTGTTAAGCTAAAGAATGCAAAAGCAAAACCAAATCCGACAATTCCGTAAAAAGCACAGAATAATAATCCTTTCCAGTCTACTTTAAAAGCATTACGGTTTTTGATTCCTAAAGCAATCGTTGTAAAGATGGCTGCTTGTAAGCAACGTGTGAAAGCTACTTGAATCGATGATAAATGAGCACTATTTAAGTTTTGGCTGGTGATTCCCATGGTTGCCCAGAAGAATGTTGCGATTAGCACTAAACCAAGACCTTTCATAGTATTTTTGTTAGTATTTTGCATACTATCCACCTCTTTCTTAAGTTTTATTGTGGAGATTGTCAGTTTTTTTGAATGAATAAAATCTCCAACAGTATTTAGTAACTCTTTGGGGAAGGCGTTTAGCAGCGAGTCTGATAGGGCTCACAACCAAAAGTCTAGTACCGAGTAAAGCTTTATAATTCTAACAGTTTTAGAGGATTCTTTCAAGCATCTATTTGATAAATATAGTGATTTTTAGGGATATTAAATAGGATGTAGCCACAAAAAATACCAGCAAAACGAGTTCGCTGGTAGAAAGGATTATCGATAGTTTTCTAACTTGGGTGCCCATCCTAATCCTAGGGCTCCTTCACCTAAGTGTGTACCAATAACTGGTCCAAATTGCTCGATTTTAATCTCTAAAAGTGGGAATTCTTTTTGTAATGTTTCTTTCCATTTTAGGGCTTTTTCTGGGCAATTGGCATGAATGATTGAGGCTTCAAAGTTTTGGCCTTGGTCTGTTATAGTATCAGAAACAATGGTATCAATTCTTTTCATGGCTTTAGATTGTGTGCGTATTTTTTCATAGACAACGATTTCTTTATCGACAAAGGTTAAGACAGGTTTGATTTTTAGCATGGAACCAATCATAGCTGCCCCGGCTGATAATCGTCCGCCACGCTGTAAATTATTTAAGTCATCAACCACGAAATAATCATGGGTGTCATCTAATAATCGTTGACATAGTGGTAAGATTTCCTCAGGTGTGTAATCAAGGTCAGCTAGTTGTTTGGTTAGGCGTACGACTTGTGCTTGTGGTGCACAGCTGATTCCTGAGTCGATAGGGTAGATTGGGATAATATCTTTTAGTTCATCGGCAATCGTGCAAGCTGTTTGGTAAGAACCGCTAATCTTGCTTGATAAGTGAATGGAAATAATTGCGTCATAATCCTTCGCTAAATTTTCAAAAGTTTCTAAGACATAGCCAAAAGCAGGCTGTGAGCTTGTTGGGAAGATGTCTGAAGTTCTCATTTTATTGTAAAAATCTTGATATCCTAAGTCGATACATTCTAAGTAAGTCTCTTGTCCAAAAATGACAGACAATGGTAAGACATGAATATTTGAAGCTAGTACTTCTTCATTGGATAAGTAAGCTGTACTATCGGTTACAATAGCTATTTTCAACGTATTCAGCTCCTGTTCTATTTAATATAGTTTGACATGTGTTCTTCTTTGAGTGGATCAAATACATATGGAAATATTATAGCATATTATCCAATAAAAAAGTAATAGTCTTTTTTAAGCTAATTTTACTAAGAAATATTTTTTCTTACCACGACGGACAATTACAAAGCGTTCCTCGAATGAATTATCTGGTGTCCATACATATTCTAAGTCAGTAATTTTGTCGCCATTGACTGATATTGCGCCGTTTTTGATGTCTTCACGTGATTGGCGGCGGCTTGGTTCGATGCCTAAGTCGACTAACCATGTTGCTAGGTTTTGTTCTGCTTTAGCAGCTTTAAATGTTGGCATGTTTTTAAATCCTTGTTCAATTTCATCTGCTGATAAGCCTTTTACATCACCTGTGAATAGGGCTTGTGTAATTTTTAGGGCGTCATCTAATGCTTTTTGGCCGTGTACGAAACGTGTTACTTCTTCGGCTAAGCGTTTTTGGGCTGCACGTTTATGTGGTTCTTCGGCAACTTGTTTGGCTAGTTCTTCGATTTCTTCACGCTCTAGGAATGTGAAGTATTTGATGTATTTGATAACATCTTTATCGTCTTGGTTTACCCAGAATTGGTAGAACTCGTAAGGTGTTGTTTTTTCTGGATCTAACCATACCGCACCACCTGCTGATTTACCGAATTTTGTGCCGTCTGATTTTAGCATTAATGGAATGGTTAAGCCATATGCTTTTGCTTCTGTTCCAACTTGTTTACGGATTAATTCTAAACCTGACGTAATATTTCCCCATTGGTCAGCGCCGCCTATTTGTAATTGGACATCTTCGTTACGGAATAGGTGTAAGAAGTCCATTGATTGTAGGATTTGGTATGAGAATTCTGTAAAGCTGATTCCGACTTCTAGACGGCTTGCTACGATGTCTTTTGCTAACATTGTGTTGATGTTGAAGTTTTTACCGTAGTCACGTAAGAAGTCTAATAATGAGATATCTTTTGTCCAGTCGTAGTTGTTTACTAAACGAACGGCTGCAGTTGATTCGTCGTCTGTTAAGAATAAACGTTTCATTTGGGCTGTTAATTTTTCTACATTGTGTTGTACTTGTTCCATTGATTGTAAGACACGCTCAGATTGACGTCCGCTTGGGTCACCGATTGATCCTGTAGCTCCACCGATTAGGATAACTGGTTTGTGGCCAGCTAATTGGAAACGACGCATAATCATAAAGGGAATTAAGTGTCCGATATGCATACTATCACCAGTTGGGTCAACACCGCAGTATAATGAGATAGCTTTTTCTTCTGTTAATTTGCGCAAGCCTTCTTCATCAGTCATTTGGTTTACGGCTTCACGCCATTGTAAGTCATCAATAATATTCATTTGTTTATCTCCTTTGATTGTAGTTTTATTTTAAAATAGAAGGATTCAGTTTGCGTCATCGCAATAAAAAAGCCCTATGACACAATGCCATAGGGACGAAATTTCCGTGTTACCACCCAGTTTGGTATTCATGACAAATACCCACTCTTATTCT
This sequence comes from Granulicatella balaenopterae, assembly GCF_900111135.1. GTDB lineage: Bacteria > Bacillota > Bacilli > Lactobacillales > Aerococcaceae > Granulicatella > Granulicatella balaenopterae. The sequence continues at coordinate 4,141 of NZ_FOGF01000009.1, forward strand.
TTATCGCAGAAATACGCTGGTTATCCAGTAGCTCCAAAGTGTAATTCATAAGGGGGCGTGTCTATCTTTCAGCAACCGATAGCTCTCTTTATCACGAAAATCCCATTACTACTGCGCTTCTTCAAGGCTTTCTATTTGAATTAATGTACTATTAGTATAGGAAGAAATAGAGGGAAAGTCAACAGTAGAAGAACCCTTATTGAAATTTTTGTTTGGGGTATTGATTTATGGTAAAATGAATATTGTCTGCACAATGGGTAAAGATGAAGTTTTTGTTTTTGACTATAATATAGTGGGAATAAATCATTAAGATGGCGTCCAACGTTATATTGGTAACACTTTCCAACGTTATATTACAGTTCAGTTACAATAACGAGTCAATTTGGAAAAAGTCAACAAACTTTGGGCTAGCTGTGATAGTATAGAACCGTGGCAAAATAGAAATTAAAATAATATTAAATATATATAAACAACTAATTAATGGAGGTATTACAGTGAATAAGAAGTTTTTAACAGCAGTAACAGCAAGTACACTTGTTGCACTAGCAGCATTCACGCCAGCAATTAACGCTGAAGATTATGATCAACAAATTGATTCAGCTAACTCACAAATTGAAAATATTGCAAATAAAAAAGCATCTGTCTCAAGTGAAATTGATGCCTTAACTCAAAAAATTAATACAACAAAAGAACGTGTTATGGCAACATTACAACAACAACAAAATACATTAGAGTCTGTTAATCAATTACAATCAGAAATCTCTAAATTAGAAACAATTATTTCTGAGCGTCAAGAACGTTTAGAAGATCAAGCACGTGCAGTACAAGTGAATGGAGCACGTACGTATGTTGATTTCTTAGTAAATGCTGATTCATTTACTGATGTGATTAACCGTGTAGAAGTTGTTATGGATTTAGTTAATGCGAACCGTGATTTAATGAACCAACAAGCAGCTGATAAAGCAGCAGTTGAATCTAAAGAACAAGAACAACAAGCTAAATTATTAGAACAACAAAAAATGGCTTATGAATTAGAAACATTAAAAGAAGAATTAGATAATACAATGGCACAATATTCAGCAACTTTAGCTACTTTATCTGAAGAAGAACAACAAGCAATTGCTAATCGTGATGGTTTAGTTGCAGAAAAAGAAGCTTACGAAGCTCGCATTGCTGAAGAAAAACGTTTAGCAGAAGAAGCTCGTATTGCTGAAGAAAAACGTTTAGCAGAAGAAGCAGCGGCACAAAAAGCTGCCGAAGAAGAAGCACAAGCAAATCAAGCTGCAGAAGAAGCTCGTCAACAAGCTCAACAACCTGTTGCCAAAGAAACAACTTCTAATCAAGAAACAATTGTATCAACTAATACAAATAATACTCCTTCAGTTGACTTAAATAATACTGCTGATAAAGCATCAAGTGCTAATACATCAGTAAGCGAAGAAGCTCGTCAACAAGCTGAAGCATCTAAAAACTTAGCTCCATCAAATGCTGGTGGCGCAATTGCAATCGCACAACAATACATTGGTGTTCCTTATGTATGGGGCGGAACTACTCCATCAGGTTTTGACTGCTCTGGTTTAGTACAATATGTATACGCTCAAATGGGTATTAACTTACCTCGTGTAACATATAACCAAGAAAATGCAGGAACTCGTATTTCATTAAGTGAAGCACAACCAGGAGACTTATTATTCTGGGGAGCAGCTGGTGCAAGTTATCACGTAGCAATCTACGCTGGTAATGAAACATTTATCCACGCTCCAACATTTGGTCAAACAGTACAATTCAGTACATTCCAATACAACCGACCAAGCTTTGCAGTACGTCTATAATTTAGAACTGATACTCTCTAATCACTTTCGGGTGGTTGGGGAGTTTTTTTGTGGAAAGAGTATCGAGAGCAATCTCTTAATCTTTAGTTTCGTGTAGAAGTTGTATTGAAATAAGTCTACCCTAAGCCATCTGACGGGGTGGTAATTACAGATTCTTGTATTTATTTGATTTATATGATGGGGTATGATAGTATTTTAGGTAAATAAAAGGAGGAATTTCGTATGAAGTTATTACGAGTAACGGCACAAGGTTTACCGTTGTTTGATGATGCATTAGAAGTTGATTTTTTTGCAGAAGGACGTGTTTCTCAAGAAGATAATCATGAGATGGTGCATTTGTTTAAGAATGTGTATTTGAATAAAACAATTACTTTTACGGGTTTGAATGCTTCTGGTAAGACTCAAATTCTAAATGTTTTGTCATTTGTAATGTATTTGCTGCAAGCCAAATCAATCAATGTGTTACCTAAGATTAACTTTGGTGGGGATAACAATGTTTTGACCTTGCCATTAGGAGGAGAGGCTACTATTATTAGTTATTTGTTCAGTGAGGAAACTAATGAGATTCTAAAGTTAGTCACAACAATTGAACGGACTGCAGATAAAACATTGGATAGTAAGTTGAAATATGTCATTGTAGATGAAAAATTATTTACTAAGAGTGTTGGTAGTGTTAAGACTAAAAAGGATTTATTTAATTTTGAAGAAAAAGCACGTTTGAAAGCGGAACGTTGTGATGATATCTTTTTGAGTTTGAGTTGTGATGTTAGTTTGTTGAATACTTTCTATAAGCGTAAGGAATATAAGAATGTATTCTATAATGAAGTGTTAAGTTATACAGATTTTAATGTGTTATCGGGAATTGTAGATTTGCCGGAAGAATTAGTTCAATTTTTAGATCCGAGTATTGAGTATCTACATTTTGAAAAGAGTGGTACATCATTTAGACCGCTACTGAAATTTGTACATGATGATCAGGCTATTCGTTTAGATTCCTTATCAGATTTACAAAATATATTATCTTCTGGAACGATTAAAGGTTGCGGTATTTTTATGAATGCTTTATTAGTCTTGGAGCAAGGTGGCTATGTAATAATTGATGAATTAGAAAATCATTTCAATCGCGAAATTATTGCAACGCTCTTGAAATTCTTCTTGGATCGTCACGTTAATGTAAAAGGAGCGACTTTGATTTATTCAACGCATTATACGGAATTGTTAGATAATTTAGATCGTAATGATAGTATTTATATTGTGAGTAAGCATAAAGGTATTAAGATTGAAAAATTATCAAAGATATTAAAACGTAAAGATATGCGTAGAAGTGTGTATTTTATCAATGGTTTGTTAGATGATACTGCTCCATCTTATCAAATAGTTAACAGTTTGCAAGAGGTGTTTAAAGAACGTATAACTACAGTGGCAAGATGAGAGAGGTGGATTGAATAAAATGTATGCAATTATTTGCGAGGGTGCAGCAGAAGAAGCGATTTTGGATGTATTACTTGATAATAAATTGTTGAAATTGAGTAAAAAAGATTTATTAGAAAATAAAGTGCATAGGACAAGAAGTGCAAAGAATTTTTTTGATAAGCATATGAGATTATCATTTTCAGAAAAAGTATACATTTATAGAATTCTAGATTCAAAAAGGGAAAGTTTTACAATTCCCAAAAAAATAGAACGAGAATACCGAGGGAAATTTGAAGTGAAAAATGTTATCACTGCACCGGAAATCGAGATATTAGTTATAATATCAGAAGGTCAGTATAGTAAATATCAGAAATCGAAGTTGAAACCATCAGAATATTGTAAACAAATTCTGAAAATACAAAAGATAAAAGAATACAAATATGTGTATGAGTATTTTTCTGATATTTCAAGATTGTTAGATGCAATAACTAAATATAGGGAGCTAGTAAAAAAAGATAGCGAATATCAAATGTTATATGATTTATTAGATAATAAGTTTAAAAACTAACTAATCTTGGTTTTACAATAAATGATGTTGTTGAAGAAATTCTTCAATAGCATCATTTATTTTTTCTATACAAAAAAGCGCAAGAGCTGTATAACTCCTGCGCTTTTAGATATATAAATATATGAGAGGTTGATTATGCGTTTGTTAAGTCGATAACCATACGTCCTTTAATTTTTCCTTCTTCCATTTCTGTGAAGATGTCGTTGATGTCTTCCATTGGACGTAATTGGCAACGTGGTACAACTTTTCCGTCAGCACCGAATTGGAATGCTTCTGCTAAGTCTTCACGAGTACCTACTAATGAACCAACAACTTTGATTCCGTCTAATACTAAACGAGGAATGCTTAAGTCCATTGTATCAACTGGTAAACCTACAGCTACTACTGTTCCTCCTGCACGGATTGCGTTAACTGCATCATTGAAAGCTGCTTTACTTACAGCTGTTACTACTGCTGCGTGAGCTCCGCCACAGTTTTCTTGTACGAATTTACCTAAGTCTTCTTTTAATGGGTTAACAACAATGTCAGCACCTAATTCACGAGCGAATTCTAATTGACGTTCATTGATATCTACTGCGATTACTTTAGCGCCAAATGCATTTTTAGCGTATTGTAATGCTAAGTTACCTAATCCACCTAAACCAGAGATTACAATCCATTGTCCTGGACGTACACCTGATTCTTTGATTGCTTTATAAGTTGTCACACCAGCACATGTAATACTACTTGCTGCTTCTGATGATAATCCGTCTGGAACTTTAACAGCATAATCAGCAGTTACGATACATTGTTGTGCCATACCGCCATCTACAGTGTAACCAGCGTTTTTAACTGTACGACATAATGTTTCGCGTCCTGATACGCAATATTCACAGTGTCCACATCCTTCAAAGAACCATGCAACACTTGCGCGGTCTCCAACTTTTAATGAAGTTACGCCTTCAGCTACTTCACGTACAATACCGATACCTTCATGACCTAAAATACGACCTGTTTGATCGCCGTAGTCAGCGTTCTTAACGTGTAAGTCAGTATGACAAACCCCACAGCACACCATGTCTAATAATGCTTCACCAGTTTGTAATGGGCGTAATTCCTTTTCGACTACTTCTGCTTTATGATCTTTTGTTGCAACGATTGCTTTCATTGTTGAAAACCTCCTAAATTTTTTTAATTTATTTGTTTACGTCTTGATTATACATAGTCTTTGTGTAATAGTAAACAATTTTTAAACAAAAAAAGAAAAAAATCGTAATGAAAAGAGAAATTCCTATGAAAAAGTTGGAAAAACGACATAATTACGATTTACAAGGCAAATAACTGCTTGATAAATTGTTCACATCTAACTGGATAGCGTTATCATTGTTTTTAGAATAGAGTTAAGTTTTTTTAAAATTTTGCTGTGAAATAGTATTATTCTTAGAAAACTGTTAGAATCATTTTATAAAGTGAAGGGAATGGGGTGAGTGCGTGAAAATAATGGTGACGGCTTTTGATGCTTTTGGTGGTGAAAGTGTGAATCCAGCCTTAGAAGTTGTGAATTTATTACCAAATGAATTACTAGCGCATCGAATAGTGAAAGTGGTATTGCCAACTGTTTTTCAGAAATCAAGAACGGTATTAATGGAAGCGGTTCGTCGTGAAAATCCGGATGTTCTATTGTCGGTAGGGCAAGCTGGTGGGGTATCGGCGATTCGTGTGGAGCGTGTAGCAATTAATATAGATGATGCCAGAATGCCTGATAACGAGGGGCAAGAACCGATTGATTGTGTGATTGAGGAGAATGGCGCACCAGCTTATTTTAGTAATTTGCCGATTAAGCGAATGGTGAGTGACTTAGAGGCTAGGGGGATTCCAGCTCAAGTATCGAATTCGGCAGGGACTTTTGTGTGTAATCATGTGATGTATCAGGGATTATTTTTAGCGGATCAGGAGTTTCCAGAAATGTTGGCTGGTTTTGTACATCTGCCGTATTTACCAAAGCAAGTGGTGAGTCGTCCAACTCTTCCTTCGATGTCAAAAGAGTTGATGGTTGAGGCTTTAATGCAGCTATTAGTAACCATTATAGAAAATACTGGTCAAAAAGATGTGATATTATCGGGTGGTTCGCTTTTTTGATATAGAAATTTTTGGGATTTTTGGTACAATTTAGATGAGAGAAATTTTAAAGGGGTGGAAAATGTGTCGATTAGTGGAATTGGAATGGATGCGATTGAATTAAGTCGTGTGCGTGAAGTCTGGGAGCGTAATGGTCGTTTTTGTGAGCGGATTTTGACTGCTAATGAGTTAGAGATTTTCCATTCATTAAAAGGTGTTCGTCAGCTTGAATTTTTGGCGGGGCGTTTTGCGGCAAAAGAGGCGTATTCAAAGGCTTTTGGTACGGGGATTGGTGCTCGTTTATCTTTTTTGGATATTGAGGTATTGTGGGATGAACTGGGTAAGCCGATTGTAACAAAGGGACCTTTTAGGGGGCAGGTGCATCTGTCTTTATCGCATACGAAAGAGACGGCTTTTGCTTATATTATTTTTGAGGATGAATAATAGATAAAAATTAGAGAAAGAATGTGAAATTTATGAAACCTGCAGTACATAGAAATACAAAAATTACAGTAAATACAAAAGCGATTGAGCAAAATGTCTTAAATCGTGTGGCGTTATTAGAACCAAATCAAGAATTATTTGCGGTTGTTAAGGCGAATGGTTATGGTCATGGTGCAGTGGAGACGGCTTTAGCAGCTAAGGCTGGCGGGGCAACGGGTTTTTGTGTGGCTGTTTTGGATGAGGCGTTAGAATTGCGTGAGGCTGGTATTAGCGACCCGATTTTAGTATTGGGAATTTCTCGTAGTGAGGATGCGGTTATTTTTGCTGAGCAACAGATTTCGGCGACGATTAGTTCTGTTGATTGGTTATTAGAAGCAAGTAAGGTGATGATGGATTCTGGTAAGACCTTACCACCACTTCATGTGCATCTTGCTTTGGATACTGGTATGGGGCGTATTGGTGTTCGTAATAAGCGTGGCATTAGTTTAGTTGAGAAGTTTATTACTAGTCATCATGAGTATTTTGCGTTAGAGGGTGTCTTTACACATTTTGCGAAGGCAGATGATGAAGATACAGCACATGTAGAAGCTCAATTAGCGAAGTTTGAGGAATTGGTGGATAGTTTTAATGAGTTACCAAAATATGTTCACTGTTCGAATTCAGCTTGGGCTTTATGGCACCGTCCAGAATTATCATCAATTGTACGTTATGGCGTAGCGATGTATGGTATTAATCCATCAAATGGTGAGTTACCTTTACCGGTTGCGTTAGAACCAGCTCTATCTTTAACAACGGAAATGGTCTATGTGAAACAATTACATAAAGGCGATACAATTAGTTATGGGGCAACTTATGTCTGTCAAGAGTCTGAATGGATTGCGACATTACCGATTGGCTATGCGGATGGATGGTTGCGCTCGTACAATACATTAGAAGTCTTAGTGGATGGCAAGCGTTGTCCAGTGGCGGGTCGTATTTGTATGGATCAAATGATGATTCGTTTGCCAGAATATTATCCAGCAGGGACAAAGGTGACCTTAATTGGTAAGAGTGGCGAGGATCTGATTACAGCTGAGGAGGTTTCACATCATGGTGGTACAATTGGCTATGAAGTGGTCTGTTTATTGAGTGATCGTATTCCACGTGAATATGTTGCAGAATTTGCCACAGAAACACTGGATGATTTGGAAGAAGAGATTGAGATTGCGGGATAAAATAGTTATGAATAAGGATATAAGCTAATCGGTTTATTTGTATCAGGCAAAAATAAGGTATAGGTGGTTAAATAGTATGTATGAAAAGACAAAGACATTATTAGAAGAATATATTGAAGAAGAAGTTTTTCCGGGATATAGTGTGGCGTTTTTAAAAGGTGAGACTGTTGAAAAAGTGATTGCTGGTAAGATGACGCCTAATAGTGGGGTTACTTTGCATGATGGTATGTACTATGATTTGGCTTCAGTGACGAAAGCAGTTGTGACGGGAACGTTATTATTACAAATGATTGAATTAGGAGAATTAGATTTGGATACAGCTTTGGTGGAGTATTTTCCAGAAGCCAAAGAAAAAGAGGTTACCCTTCGTCATTTAGTAACACATACTTCTGGTTTGGCTGGGTTTATTCCTAATCGTGACCAATTGAATGCTGATGAATTGGTGCAGGCTTTATTACAATTGCCAAAGACTGATACTTTCTATCAAACAATGAAGTATACGGATACTGGTTTAGTCTTGGCAGGTAAAGTCATTGAAAAAGTAACCGGTCAACAGTTAGCAGATGTCTTTCAAGAGCGGGTCTTAGATATTTTAGGGATTACGGAGATGGAATATGGTCCAATCTTTAAGCATCAAAGTGTGCCAACTGAATATCTGGAAAGTGAGTCTATGTATCTATCTGGACGAGTGCATGATCCTAAAGCTAGTGTCTTAAAACGTAGCTGTGGTAGTGCGGGCTTATTTGCGACAATCGATGGTATGATTCAGTATATGGAGATGTTATTGCATAAAGGACTAGGTATGAATGGGGCACGTCTATTGAAGGAAGAATCAGTTGAAAAGTTAGTGTCTGATTGGACGCCGAGTCGTTGTGCTGGTCGTTCGTTGGTCTGGGATTTACAAGTGGTGGATGGTGAAGCATGGTTGCGTCATACTGGCTTTACTGGTACGGCGGTTGTGTGGAATCTAGCACATCAAGAAGGCTTTATTCTATTAACGAATCGTATTGCTCAAATGACGGATACACCACTATATAATCGTTATCGTGATTGTTTATTATACACGTATATTAAAGAAAGCCAAGCGCAAAGAAAGCTTTCGTAACTAACTGGGAAGATTTTATTGTGAGTACTTTTAGAAGGATACTTGTCGGCTACCTCGGATTGGGGTGGTCGTTTTTTTGTATGTTGGTTTGCGAGTTGGCGACGAATTTTCGTTGGGAAGGCTAAACTTTTTGGACGCTAAAAAATTAAAATGATTTCGCTTGCATTTTTTTGCCTGTGGTGGTAATATACTTTCTAAGCACGGGCTTTTAAAATCATCCAGAGAGGTGAAAAAGGCGCACAAATAGTACAAGTATACCTTAAGCCCTGTTGCCAAAATAACTAGGGCTTATTTTTTATGCCCGGAAAAGAGGGAAAGATGGAGTTACAAGTATCAAAAGTTGATTTACGTTTAGATGTGGAGGACAAACCACCGTTTCTGCAAGGATTATTATTGAGTTTACAGCATGTGTTTGCGATGTTTGGAGCGACCATTTTAGTGCCGTTGATTTTAGGCATGCCGGTGTCAGTTGCTTTATTTGCATCGGGGGTTGGGACGATTTTGTATATGATTTCTACTAAATTTCAAGTTCCGGTCTATTTAGGCTCATCATTCGCGTTTATTTCGGCGATGGCTTTTGCTAAGGAGCAAATGGGTGGTGATGTGAAGGCTGCTCAGACTGGGGTTGTCTTAGTTGGGTTGACGTATGTATTGGTGGCATTGTTAGTTCGTTTCGTGGGAACTGCTTGGATTAAAAAGATTTTGCCACCGATTGTGATTGGGCCGATGATTATGGTGATTGGTCTTGGGTTAGCTGGTTCTGCAGTGACAAATGCGGGCTTTGTGCAAGATGGCGATTGGCGTAATATGTTAGTTGCAACGGTGACGTTTTTAATTGCGGCTTATATTAATACGAAAGGACGTGGATTCTTTAAGTTAATTCCATTCTTATTTGCAATTATTGGGGGGTATATCTTAGCAGCAGTAATTGGCTTAGTTGATTTTACACCAGTTATTGAAGCGAAATGGTTTGCTTTGCCTGATTTTTATTTACCATTTAGTACGGATGGCGTGTTCAATACTTATGATTTATACTTTGGTCCTGAAACATGGGCGATTTTGCCGGTTGCAGTGGTGACGATTGCTGAACATATTGGGGATCACACAGTATTGAGTGAGATTTGTGGACGTGATTTCTTACAAAAACCAGGATTGCATCGTACTTTATTGGGGGATGGTGTAGCAACAGCAGTATCGGCTTTTATCGGTGGGCCAGCCAATACAACTTATGGTGAAAATACTGGGGTTGTTGGTATGACACGTATTGCTTCAGTATCTGTTATTAGAAATGCGGCTGTGATTGCGATCTGCTTGAGTTTCTTTAATAAGTTTACAGCTTTAATCTCAACGATTCCGACGCCGGTTCTTGGTGGTATGGCGATTTTATTATATGGGGTTATCGCAAGTAATGGTTTGAAGGTAATGATTGAGGAACAAGTGGATTTTCGTAAGGTGCGTAATTTAATTATTGCTAGTTCAATGTTAGTCTTAGGATTGGGTGGTGCAATGTTAGAATTAGGACCAGTAACTTTAACGGGGACTGCTTTATGTGCGATTACTGGAATTATCTTGAATGGAATTTTACCGCATGAAGCAAGCGATAATGAAAAAACAATGACTTTATAATAGATTGATGTATGAATAGGGATGACTTTTAGGGGTGGTCCTTATTTTTATGATGCAAAAAACCAGCCTGGCTCAATTAAGAGTGAGGCTGGTTTTTGTTTTGGGATTAGTTATTACGCACAATTTTTAGTTCGCAAATTTTGTTTACAAATTTAGGATTGCAAATTATTTTGCTAAGTGGTGCAATGTTTGTTTTAAGTCTTGTAATAGTTTTTCTAAGATATGAGTTGGACAAGCGATATTAATGCGTTCGAATAGTTCGCCGCCTTTTCCGAAGATATAGCCTTCATCAAAGAAGATATCAGCTTTTTGCAAGGTTTGTTCTAATTCTTTTGAAGTTAAGCCATAACAAGAGAAGTCAATCCATGGTAGGTATGTGCCTTCTAATTCGTACATTTTTAGTTCTGGCATTTCTGTTTTAATGAAGTCTTCTAATACTTTTTTATTAGTCCATAATAAGTTTAAGAAGCCTTCTAGCCATGCCTCGCCTTGTGTATAAGCGATTTCGGTGGCTTTCATGCCGACCATATTGATACCGTGGAAGCCATTTAATTCTTGGGTGTGAACGAACTTTTCACGTAAGTCTTTATTTGGAATAATGATGCCTGATGCTTGTAATCCGGCGATATTAAAGCTTTTACTTGGCGCTGTACAAACAATACAGTTTTGGCTAGTTGCTTCTGAAATAGTTGCGAAGACTGTTTGTTTATAGCTTGGTGCGATAATATCATAGTGAATTTCATCTGATAAGACGATAACATTGTGTTTTAAGGTTAGTTCACTAATTTTTGTTAGTTCTTCTTTTGTCCAGACACGTCCTACTGGGTTGTGTGGGTTACATAAGAACATTAATTTTACGTCATCTTGGGCTAATTTTTCTTCTAGGTCTTTAAAGTCAATCTCAAAGCGTGGGAAGTTATTGATTAAGTGTGATTCATGTAATGTACGTCCGCTAGCAATGATTGAGTCTGAGAATGGATAGTAGACTGGTGATAAGATTAATACCCCGTCTCCTGGTTGGGTGAAGCTATTGATTGCTGTATAGAATGCTGGGACAACACCTGGTGAAGTGACAATCCAATCAGCTTTAATGTCCCATGCATGGCGTTTTTTGTTCCAATTAATAGTAGCTTCTTTATAGGAATCAGTGATACGTGTATATCCTAGAACTGTTTGGCCGATGTATTCTTGTAGGCCTTTAACAATTTCTGGGCATGTTTTGATGTCGGCATCCGCTACTGAAAATGGTACGGTACCTGGTTTGGTATCTTGTTTGCATTCATTCATCAACATGTATTTATTTGATGAATCTTTTGTACGATCAACAAGGGTCGTAAAGTCATAGTTTTTTGTCATAAATAATTTCCTCCTATTTCAATCATGTACTTTTCATTCTAACATAGATTAATGAAGAATTCTGTGACTCTTAGGATAAGAATTTACTAAGAAATGGCTAGTTAGTTCTTAGTTTCAGATTTTTGTATTTTATGATAGGATGGAGTGGAAATGGAATAGAGGGGGATGAATAATGAAGTCAGCTGTAGATCTGTCATTAGTAGAAGAAATGTTGGCAAAGACGCGTGAAGAAGTCGAGAAGATGACACCTGTGAATGTGATGGTTGTTGGGAAGACAGGTGTTGGAAAAAGTACTTTGATTAATAGTATTTTTCGTGAGAATTTAGCGACGACTGGTGTAGGTAAGCCAGTAACAAAGCATCTGCAAAAGATTACTAAGGAAGGCGTTCCGATGTCTTTAGTGGATACTCGTGGTTTGGAATTAAGCCTTATTAGTCAAAAAGAGATAACGAATGAGATTTTAGAAACACTTGCCACTGAGAAGAAAAAAGGAGTACGTGATGAGATTCATGTTATCTATTACTGTATTCAAGCGATGACGGCTCGTATTGAGGATCCAGAAATTGAATTAATTACTAAATTGAGTCAACAAGCGCCGGTAATCATTGTTTTAACGCAATCTTTAGGGACGCAAGCTGAGGAATTTAAGCGTTATTTAAGGGGAATGCATTTGCCGGTGCAAGCGATTTTGAATGTGATGGCGCAACCGTATCCGATTTATGGGAAGGTGTCGGTGCCGGCATTTGGTTTGATGGATTTATTAGAAGTAACGTATGAAGTGGTTCCTCGTGAGGTGGGGGTGGCGTTAACGAATGTCCAACAAATTGATATTGAGCGTAAGGCGAAGAAAGCTCGTTTTTGGGCAACAAAATATATTGCTTCAACATTTGGTGTGGGGTTTGTGCCAGTACCGTTTTCTGATGCGGCGGTCTTAGTTCCGATGCAAGTAACGATGATGGCGCATATTACCTCGATTTTTGGGATGGAGATGGATAAATCAACCATGACAGCTTTAGTGAGTGTGGTTGGTGGTACGAGTGGCGCAACGGTTGCTGGTAAGTTCATTACATCAAACTTATTAAAGCTAGTACCTGGAATCGGGACAGTTGCTGGTGGTGTGATTAGTGGTGTGACAGCTTCCATGATTACGACGGCTTTAGCGATGAGTTATATTGAAGTCTTAGTGGTAATGGCTCGTAAAGAACAAAAAGGTCGTGAGGTGAATCCAAAAGAAATCACAAAATTATTAACAGTAAAATTAAGCCAACGAATCAAACAAGGTGGTAATCAATTAGTGAAGGAATTAATCGCCAATGCTACGGGAGATAATCTAACTATCGAACAAGAGAAGGAGATTAATTCTCAACAAGATTTTGACAATGGTAGCACTAGTACTACTTCATCAACACATATTCTTAAAAATTGGGCCAAGCAGTTATCCTATAAAGTAGGTGAATTAGCATTAGTGGTTAGCAAGAATACTTTAGAAGGGACTAATTATTTAGCACAAAAGACAACTGATACCCTAGAACGCTATCAACAAAAAGCTTTGCACCAAAATGCGGTTGAACAAGAAATTGCACGTCAAGAATCTTTAAACCAGGTAGATACATTATTAGTGCAAGGAAAAGTCATAAAAGATGGGGATAATGTGGATACTTCAGGGGAAATGATGGATAACACACGCTCATCAGATAATCTGAAAGCACAATCAAGTGAAAAAGTGGCGTCAAGCGTGGAACAGTCCCACCAATCAATAGTAGACCTTATAGATAACGAAAAAACGTTGGCGAACACGGAAGCGACGAATCAAGCAATTGGGGATAAAGAACAATCACCAAATGTTCCATCGTCAAAAGCTAAAAAAATCAGAATTGGTCAACGTGAAAAAATGACTAAAGAAACTAAAAAGACGACAGCTTCCTTAACAAGAAAGACAAAAGTAATCGAAAACCTTACTCGCTCTATCATTCAGAAACAACGGCAAAAGCGAAATTCCAAAAACTAAAAATCAATTAAATTATCATTAGACTAGCTGAAAAAAAGAGTTGATTTTGCTATATTTGTGGTAGAATCACCATTCATAAAATTTACTGGTATAAAAAAGAAAGGGTGTTAGATAAATGAAAACGGATATAAATGAAAGTATCTTAAAACTATTAGAAAAAGATAGCCGTTTAACAACAGAAGAAATTGCTACTCTATTAGCTTTGGAAGAGCAAGAAGTAAAAGAGCGCATTAAAGATTTAGAAGAACGCCGCGTGATTTGTGGGTATCATACTTTAGTTGATTGGGAGAAGACCGATGATGTGAATGTTTCAGCAATTATTGAATTACGTGTGAATCCGCAACGTGGTACTGGTTTTGACCGTATTGCTGAGAAAATCTACCAATTTCCTGAAGTTGATGCTTTGTATTTGATGTCTGGAGGGTATGATTTTATGGTGCAATTGAAAAAAGCGCCTATGCGTGAGATTGCAGCCTTTGTGTCTAATCGTTTGTCAGTCATTGATGAAGTACAATCAACCGCAACGCATGTGGTATTAAAACATTATAAAGACCATGGCACAATGTTTACTGGTCCGAAAGAAAATCGTCGAATGGTGGTAACGCCATGATGGAAGAGTTTTTAAGTGATAAGATCAAACGCATTAAACCGTCTGGTATTCGTAAGTTTTTTGAGATTGCTAATGAATTAGATGATGTCATCTCTTTAGGGGTTGGTGAACCGGATTTTGATACGCCATGGCATGTACGTGATGAGGGGATTTATTCTTTACAACAGGGTAAGACTTTCTATACGGCGAATGCTGGTTTGATGGAATTGCGTCAAGAAATTTGTCAGTATATTGAGCGTAAGCAAGAAGTTCACTATGACCCGAAATCAGAAGTTGTAGTAACAATTGGTGGTAGTGAGGCGATTGATATTGCTTTACGTGCGATGCTTAATCCTGGTGATGAAGTGATTTATACCGAGCCTTGTTATGTATCGTATTTACCTTGTATTGTTTTATCGGATGGTGTTCCGGTAGCGATTCCTTTGAAGGCTAGTAATCAGTTCCGTTTAACAGCGCAGGAATTAGAAGAGGCGATTACACCTAAGACGAAGGTTGTTATATTGTCGTTCCCCAATAATCCAACTGGGGCTGTGATGAGTCGCAAGGATTTAGAGGCGATTAGTGAAGTGATTAAGCGTCATAATTTAGTGGTGATTTCTGATGAGATTTATAGTGAATTGACGTACAGTGAAGAGCGCCATGTGAGTATTGTGGAAATTGATGGCATGCGTGAGCGTACAGTCTTGATTAATGGCTTTTCGAAGGCTTTTGCGATGACTGGTTGGCGTATGGGGTATGCATTAGCGCCTCACATTTTGATGCAACAAATGATTAAGATTCACCAATTTACGATTATGGCGGCACCAACAACGAGTCAATATGCGGGTATTGATGCTTTGCGTAATTGTGATGAGGATGTTAGCGAGATGCGTGAGAGTTACAATCAGCGTCGCCGTTATTTATTGAAAGAGATGGAGCGTTTAGGATTGCCATGTTTTGAACCATTTGGCGCTTTTTATATCTTCCCGAATATTTCTGAATTTGGGATGACGTCAGAAGAGTTTGCCTCACGTTTGATTCAAGAGGAGCGTGTGGCAGTTGTGCCAGGGAATGCTTTTGGTGATTGCGGGGAAGGTTTTGTGCGTATTTCTTATGCGTATTCATTAAGTAGTTTGAAGAAAGCTTTAGAGCGTTTAGAACGTTTTATTGTAAGGTTACGCCAGGAACAAGAAGATACCAAATAGCATCAATTAATGGAACTGTTTTTGGGGATATTGTATACTATAGGTAGTTATGACAGTAGCAATCATTGTTTTTTAGTAGTATCTTTGCAAGCTAATAAATGTTGAAAGTCATATTTTAGTGAGTGGTAGACTGTCTATCTTTTTTGAGGTGGATGGTCTATTTTTTATAGAAAGAGCGTGTTAGAAGAAAGAGCGTATTAAAAGTAAGCTCATGTATCAGAAATAGAATGTTAACAATAGAATAGTAGGAATGGAGGGGATTTTTAATGAAGATGATTTTTAAGGAGTTAAGTTTCTTCTTTAAAAGGCATAAGTGGCGTTATTTGATTGCGGTTATTAGTATGATTATTAGTAGCTTAGCAATGATGTTACCGGCTAGATTAATTGGCCGGATGATTGATACGATTGTGAGTGGCAGCCTGACGTATGAGAGATTAGGGCAATTAGTTATTTTATTTGTGGTGGCAATTGTGGCGACTTATCTTTTTGAAGTGACTTGGACGTATTTAATCTTTGTTGGCTCGTATCAGATTCAAGGAATTTATCAAAAGAAAATGATGCATAATTTTTTAACGAAACGTTCGGGATTTTATCATAAGTTTCGTACGGGGGATTTAGTGACGCGAGCTAGTGAGGATATTCGCACTTTAGGGATGACGACGGGATTTGGTTTTTATGCGATGGTCAATTCTTTTATGATGTTGGCGGTTATTCTATTGACTATGGCGGTGACGATTTCTTGGAGGTTGACCATTGTTGCGATGTTGCCGGCACCGATCTTAGGTTTTATTGTTGCGAAATTAGGTAGTAAAATAGATGTGGAATTTTCTAAATCACAAAAGGCGGTTTCTGATTTGAATAATGATGTCTTGGAAGTGATCGATGGAACATATGTGGTACGTGCTTATGGTCAAGAAGAGGCAGCGATTGCGCACTTTAAAGAAGATTCGCAAAAAGCAGCCATTCAAAATGTGCGTGTTGCTAAGTTAAATACGGCTTTTATGCCTATTTGTGGCTTAGCAATGATTATGAGTTTTGCTTTAGGCTTTATGTATGGTGGGATTTTAATTGAGCGTGGCGTGATTGCGGTTGGTGATATGGTGTCATTTCAAGTCTATATTGGAATGACAATTTGGCCGGTTGTCTTAACTGGGCAAGTGGTGACGGTGGTTCAACAAGGGAAAGCTTCGCTAAAACGAATTAAAGAAGTCTTAAAAGCTAGTGATGATTTAGAAGTAAGTGGTTCAAAAGTATTAGATACTGTACAAAATATGACTTTTAAAGATTTTAACTTTTCCTATCCTGGCTCTAATGATATAGCGTTAAAAGATATTAACTTAACGATTGTAGCAGGGCAAACAATAGGGGTTGTTGGTAAGACGGGTAGTGGTAAGACAACTTTTATTCGTCAATTTATCCATCAATATCCATATAATGGTGAAAAGTTCTTAATCAATGGAGAACTAGTAACGGAATATACAATGGATTCTTATTTACAACGAATGGCTTATGTACCGCAAGAGCATACATTATTCTCGCGTTCCATTCGAGAAAATTTATATTTAGGGAAAGATAAAGCAAGTGATAGTGAGTTATACCAAGCTTTGAACTTAGCAGCTTTTTCTGAAGGTGTCAAAGAGATGCCTAAACAATTAGACACTTTAGTTGGTGAAAAAGGTGTCAGCTTAAGTGGTGGGCAAAAGCAACGTCTTTCAATTGCTAGAGCGTTTTTACGTGATAGTGAGATTTTATTATTAGATGATGCTTTGTCGGCGGTTGATGCCAAGACCGAGCGTGAAATTATTGAACATATTGAGCGTGAGCGTCGTGGTCGCACGAATATTATTACGTCTCATCGTTTATCGTCAATTTGTTCGGCGGATATGATTATTGTATTGGATGGCGGTCAAATTGTTGATCGTGGTACACATGAAGAGTTGCTAAGTCATAAGGGTTGGTATTATGAACAATATCTTCGTCAAGAAATGGAGGGGAAATAAGATGCTACAAACTATTAAACGCTTATTATCTTATATTCGCTTCGATTTAAAACGATTTATGATTGGGATTCTCTTATTATTAGTAACAACAGCAACGGCTCTTTATTCGCCATTAGTTGCTAAACAGATGATTGATGAAGTGATTACACCAGCTAGTCAGACTGGTCAATTGAATCATGGTTTATTATTTTATTTTGTGGGTCTTTATATTTTAATGAATGCTGTGTCATTTTTATGTGGTTATTTAGGGCAATATACCTTAAATAAGATGGCTAATTATTTGGTGAAGATTATTCGTGATGAAGTCTTTAGTCATGTACAAAAATTACCAGTTAAGTATTTTGATAATTTACCTGCTGGGAAGATTGTCTCTAGGATTACCAATGATACGGAAGTGGTGAGGGCACAATTTTATAATAATACTTTGGCTGTAATTTTGAATAGTACGGTTTTAGTCATTGGGGCTTATATTGCAATTTATTTATTGAATCCGTATTTGGCATTAGGCTTATTATTTTTAATTCCTGTGATGATTGTTTGGCAATGGTTATATGCGAAGTTATCTAGCAAGTATTTAAAGGAATTACGTGAATTAGTCAGTGTAATGAATGGGAAATTAAATGAAACGATTCAAGGAATGGAAATTATTCAAACCTTCCAACAAGAGCGTCGTATGGATCAAGAATTTGCTGATACTTCCGATCAATGGGTTCGTGAAGGTGATAAGTTTGTTCGTTTGGATTCATTAGCAGCTTGGAGTTTCCTAGCTTTATTGCGTAATACGACGATGTTGGGTGTGGTTGTCTTTATTAGTTTGAAATTTTTAAATGGAAGTTCTATTTTAACGGCTGGGATGATTTATGCTTTTATGGATTATTTAGTGCGTTTATTTGAACCATTAAATGCTTTGGTGCAGATTTTATCTAGTTTCCAACAGTCAGTAGCAGCTGGTTCTAGGGTTTTTGAATTAATGGATGAACCTGCTTTGGAAGAAGTGGATCGTGAGTTTATGATGCAAGAGGCAAAAGTAGTGTTTAACAATGTGAATTTTGCTTATAAGGATGATATTTATGTCTTACATGATATTAATTTTGTGGCTAATCCTGGTGAGACGGTAGCTTTTGTGGGACATACTGGTTCTGGAAAGTCCTCTATTTTAAATTTATTATTTAGATTTTATGATCCAAATAGTGGTCAAATTATAATTGATGGGCAAGATACTAAAGATTATTCACGCATATCAGTCCGTCGCGATATGGCGATTGTCTTGCAAGATCCGTTCTTATTTACAGGGACATTAGCAAGTAATATCCGCTTAAACAACGACTCGATTACGGATGAAGAGATGATAAAGGCCTTAGAAAAAGTTGGAGCTACTCATTTACTAAAAAAACATGAATTAGGACTGCATATGCCAGTGACTGAGAAGGGAAAAGAATTTTCTTCTGGTGAGCGTCAATTAATTTCATTTGCGCGCGCTTTAGTGTATAATCCTAAATTGTTAATACTAGATGAAGCGACATCGCATGTTGACTCAGAAACAGAAGCCATTATTCAAAAAGCAATGGCAATTGTATCAGAAGGTCGTACAACCTTTATTATTGCACACCGTCTTTCAACGATTATGCATGCTGATCAAATTATTGTTCTAGATAAGGGACGAATTATGGAGCAAGGTACGCATCAAGAGTTGTTACAAAAAGATGGGACTTATGCAGTAATGTACAAAATGCAAGCAAACGCTAAATCAGAGGATTAATCTCAGATAAGAAAGTAGGAATGAGGATGAAGACTTTAGTAGTGATTAGTCATCCCACCCTTGCGGAATCATCACTGCAACAATTTTTAGTATCGGCTGTTGAGGCTAAGGATTCGGTGTGTGTACGTCATTTGGAAAGTGTCTTAAAAGATTCGCCGACTGGTCATTTTGATCGAACAAGTGAACGACAAGCAGTGAAACGAGCGGATCGCATTATTTTACAATTTCCAATGTATTGGTATAGTTCGCCAGCAGTGATGAAGCAGTGGATGGATGAAGTTTTAGATATAAAATGGGCTAAACAGATTGGCTCAAAAGAAGTCGGGATTGTGACGAATATGGGGATTAAGGAGCGCTCATACCAAGCTGGTGGACGAGAACAATTTACTTTGTCTGAATTATTGCGACCTTTCCAAGCGACGGTTAATGCTTTAGGGTGGCAGTATTTACATGCTTTTCCAATTTATCAATTTATTTATCTAACTGAAAAAGAAAAGCAATTATTATTAGTGGACTATCAACGTTACTTAACACAAGAGCATTTTGATTCTTTTAAGGAAACGGAAGACTGGTTTAAACAGGAATTACAATTTGTGAAAAAGAACCAAAATCAAGCCATCGATTACCAACAATTAGAAGAGTGGTTAGTCGCTTGTCAGGATGAACGTTTAGAGTTAGAGATGCATCTGGAAGGGTTTGGTGATTAAATGTTAGATAATGATTGGCAAGAAAGAATCGACTTAATGATTTCTGAAAGCCAGGATTATTGTGAAAAAGCTTACATAATATCGCTTAAAGAATTATTATTAGAAGAAATTAAGCGAATCGAACAAATGAAGGGTGAATTAGACGGTAGAATGTGGAGTCCTAAAACTTGGTAGTTAAAAGTTTAAAGGGAGTGGGATTTTTTGAAGAGAAAAAATCAGCTGAAATCCTTAAAAAAAACCAAAAAAATCTTAACTTTGTGAAACAAGATACTAGTATTTTTAGTGAATAGTGTATATAATGAGTAGGTGAACTCACAAGAAATTTCTAAATAATTATAAAGGTTAAAAGAAATAAACTAGTCGGAAGGAGAGATAGTATGAAAGAAGTTGAAATTCCAAAGGCAACAGCTAGAAGATTACCAATCTATCATCGTTACTTACGATTCTTACATGAAGCTGGTAAGCGTCGCATTTCATCAACAGAATTAAGTGAAGCTGTGAAAGTTGACAGCGCTACTATTCGTCGTGATTTTTCATATTTCGGTGCATTAGGTAAAAGAGGTTACGGTTATGATGTAGAATATTTATTAGAATTTTTCGGTAGAACTTTAAATCAAGACCGTTTAAAAAATGTTGCTTTAGTAGGTGTTGGGAATTTAGGGCAAGCATTATTGAATTATAATTTTTCACAAAGCAATAATGTGCGTATTAGTGCTGGTTTTGATGTATCAGAAGGAGTGGTTGGGCGCATTGTGAGTGGTGTGCCAGTATATGCTTTAGATGATATGGTCGAACAATTAAAAGTCCAACAAATCGAATTAGTTATTTTAACAGTACCGCAAGATAAAGCGCAAGATATTGCTGATATGTTAGTAGAAGCAAATGTAAAAGGGATTTTAAACTTTACCCCAATTCGCTTGTCAGTACCTAAAGAAGTTCGTGTACAAAATGTTGACTTAACGAATGAACTACAAACCTTAATTTATTTTTTAGATAATAATCGTTAAAAAAACTTCTGCTTTAGGGCTTATCCTAGGGCAGAAGCTTTTTTGTTTACTTAGTCGAATCGTGTTGTTTATCAGACTCTTGGTTTGTATCAGTGGTTTCTTGGGTTAAGTTTTGATAATGATCTTTAAATTTTTGGTAAGTTGTATACATGCGAATGCTTGTTGATAGACTATTTGTCGCAAACACACAACAAAAGAATGTTGAAAATCCCCAACCATAGAGTGGCAATAATTGAATTGCTAGAAAAATGAAGAAACATCCTAAACAGATTTGAAAGAGTAAATGTTTGAAAAATTGTTTTTTTGTCATTTGTACACCTCTTTTATATTTCATCTATTAATGATACTAGTTTCAATAGAATCTGGCAACTATTTTCGATGGAAGTTAATGATTTAAGTTTTTGGGGTAGGTTTAGTACTTGCAATTTTGACTAATTTTGATTATTATTATTTTGTGGTTAGCACTTATGATATTTGAGTGCTAAATAAAAAACAGCGGAGGGAAAAAGAATGTTAAAACCGTTAAAAGATCGTGTAGTAATTAAAATGGTAGAACAAGAAGAAAAAACAGCTGGAGGATTAATCTTACCAACAGTTGCGCAAGAAAAATTGCAATTCGCTGAAGTATTAGCAGTTAGCGAATTCACTGATAAAGATGATCGTCAAGTTGCAGTTGGTGATAAAGTCGTCTTTGAGAAATATTCTGGTACAGAAGTCAAATTAGATGGCCAAGAATATATCATTATTAAAGAAAAACATATTGTTGCAATTGTCGAATAATGAGTGATGAAAATCAGGAAGATTTATTCAAGATATAAAAAGAGTTTTAAAGGAAAATAAAAAAGAAAATTTTGAGGTGATTACATGGTAAAAGATATTAAATTTGCAGAAGATGCACGTGCAGCCATGCTTCGTGGTGTAGATGTATTAGCAGATACAGTTAAAGTAACAATTGGTCCAAAAGGTCGTAATGTGGTATTAGAAAAAGCTTTTGGTTCACCACTAATTACAAATGATGGGGTAACAATCGCAAAAGAAATCGAATTAGAAGACCGTTTTGAAAATATGGGTGCAAAATTAGTTGCTGAAGTAGCTTCAAAAACAAATGATATTGCAGGGGACGGTACAACTACAGCAACTGTCTTAACTCAAGCAATTGTTCGTGAAGGTCTAAAAAACGTGACTGCTGGTGCTAATCCTGTTGGCATTCGTCGTGGGATTGAATTAGCAACAAAAGCAGCAGTTGAAGAATTACACAATATCTCTCGTACAGTAGACTCTAAAGAAGCGATTGCTCAAGTAGCAGCGATTTCTTCAGGATCTATGGAAGTTGGTAATTTGATTGCTGAAGCGATGGAAAAAGTTGGTAATGATGGCGTTATTACAATTGAAGAATCAAAAGGTATCGAAACAGAATTAGATGTTGTTGAAGGAATGCAATTTGATCGTGGTTATTTATCACAATATATGGTAACGGATAATGATAAAATGATTGCTGAGATGGATAATCCATTTATCTTAATTACGGATAAAAAAGTATCTAATATTCAAGATATCTTACCTTTATTAGAACAAATCGTCCAACAAGGTCGCGCATTATTAATTATTGCTGATGATGTGGATGGTGAAGCTTTACCAACCTTAGTATTAAATAAATTACGTGGCACATTCAATGTGGTAGCTGTTAAAGCGCCTGGATTTGGTGACCGCCGTAAAGCGATGTTAGAAGATATTGCCGTATTAACAGGAGGTCAAGTAATTACTGAAGACTTAGGTTTAGAATTAAAAGATGCGACAATGGCACAATTAGGTACTGCAGGAAAAGTAGTAGTTACAAAAGATAGCACAACTATGGTAGAAGGTGCTGGAAATACGGAAGCTATTCAACAACGTGTAGCCTTTATTCGTTCACAAGTAGCTGATACAACAAGTGATTTTGATCGTGAAAAATTACAAGAACGCCTAGCAAAATTATCAGGTGGTGTAGCAGTTGTTAAAGTCGGTGCAGCTACTGAAACGGAATTAAAAGAGAAAAAATTACGTATTGAAGATGCTTTAAATGCAACTCGTGCGGCTGTTGAGGAAGGAATTGTGCCTGGTGGTGGTACAGCTTTAGTGAATGTTCAAGCAGTTGTTGAAGCTTTAGAATTAACAGGAGATGAAGCGACAGGAGCTCGTATTGTTGCTCGCTCATTAGAAGAACCATTACGTCAAATTGCTACAAATGCAGGTAAAGAAGGTTCTGTTGTAGTTGCACAATTAAAAGCCCAAGAACAAGGGATTGGTTATAATGCCGCAACTGATGAATGGGTAGATATGATTGAAGCAGGGATTGTTGATCCAACGAAAGTAAGTCGTTCAGCTTTACAAAACGCTTCATCTGTTTCAGCTTTAATCTTAACAACAGAAGCAGTCGTGGCTGATCACCCAGTTCCACAAGCACCAATTATGCCAAATATGGATCCAGGAATGGGTATGATGTAATTCGCTCACTATAAAAGAGAATCACATATCTTAACATTAAAATAAAGATAAAAATAAACCCTAAGGAAATTTCCTTAGGGTTTTTTGTGTATTATGAGTTAACTTGTGTTGTGTGGGCATTATTTTTCTTATAGAAATAATAACCTACATAACAAAAGAATAAACAACAAAGCATCGCAATACTTACATAGACGGGAGCTGCTAAAAGGCTACCGATAAATAAAGTTGCGGTTGCAGTAATAGCTAAAATTGGTGAAATGAATCCAGTAAAGACGTTTTTAATTTCACCTTTTTTATATAACTTAAGAACGACAACATATAAAATAACTAAGCATAAATTATTAAAGACAACTGGCACTTCGCTAATATCACTATTGGCTAAGACCTGATATTTTGTAAATAAATAATGAATGCCAATCCAAAAGATAACAGCTGCTAAAAAGCTATAGGCAGAAGCCGTTGATAATTGGTATTTTGGGTTTAATTTAGCAATTTTAGGAGAATGAATCCATTTTTTTGAGGCTAAAGCTTGAGGCATACGAATTCCCGCAATAAACATTCCATTTGCCACTCCTAATACTGAAATAATCACAATCACTAATAATAATTTACCAATTTTTTCACCGAAAATCATATTAATTGCATATTGTACAGCGCCATCACCAGTCGACATAATAAAGGATGGTCCTAAAATTTGGTTCATGCCATAAAAGAATAATAGATAGGTTAATAGAATAATAATTGGCCCTAAGATTAAAGCACGTACTAAATTCTTTTCAGGATTCTTAATTTCAGGTGCTAAGTTAACCACGATAACCCAACCTTCATAAGAAAAGGCAAGCGGTACTAAAGCCGATAACCATGACCAACCAACATCATGAACTGGTACAACAGTCACTTCTGGTGGAATAGCCGGAAAATCCTTTGTCCAAAAAATACCAATCACCGCAACTAATAATAATGGAATTAATTTAATAATGGATGAAAGATTTTGTAAATGACCGCCAATATTACGTGTATAAATATTAATCATAACCAATAGAATAGTATAGGCAATGGTTGTGAATAGTTGTTGTTCTAAACTAGCTTCCTTACCGATTAACATCCAAGTATAAATATTTGCCACCCAACTAACAATGGCAATAATTGCTGGTAAGTAGATAAAGGCCTGGAAAAATCCAATAGCAGCTGCTAGTGCGGGGTGAATATGTTCTGCATAATATCCCGAAACTCCCCCTGCTGAAGTCTGTCTAAGAGCTAGTTCTGAAAGACTAATACTACCAAAGACGATACAACTTGAGCCGATTAGTAAAATTAAAATACCCAGTGCTAAGCTCCCGCCGGTATACGTTAAGATATCATCAGCTTTAAAATAAATCCCAGATCCAATGACAACCCCGACAATCATCGTAATGGTTGTAAATAAATTATAGGTCTGTTTGTGTTCTGACATAAATAACCTCCCAATATAAAATAGGGTCAAAAAACCCTTGTACTGATTGATATATTATACATCAATATAAGGGAATAAAATAGTTATTTGATTTTATTTTTTAGGTTTATTTTTTTACTAAAATTGGATTTAGTCGTTTATACAGGATAAGTGCTAAGAAAATTTTGGCGATATCTGGTAAAACGAATGGTACTAAACCAATTTCTAAGACTTCCAAAAAGCTTAAAGCAGAGCCTTTTAATTGTAGGATGGTGTACCACAAATAACTTAAACCGATTAAATAGAGTAAGATTTCTGCTAAAATTATTTGTAATGGTAAAAATTTCTCTTTCATCAAAGCTAAAAACCAGGCTACTACAATAAATCCTAGTAAAAATCCACAAGTTGGGGTGACAAAGACGCTGGCACCATAAACAAATAAAGTCATCAGTAAAAAATTTAATACTTGGGATAAAGCGGCATAGACTGGTGGTAATAAAAGGCCAGCCAAAATCACAAAGACCGTCTGCAAAGTAAAGGGAACAGGGCCAATTGGGATACGAATAAAACTACTAATAAAAGTTAAACTGGCTAGTAAACTTGTTAAGACTAGCCAAAAAGTTGTTTTCTTTTCCATAAAGTCCTCCTAAATTTTAAGTATTAATGTTGGGGTAATTGTCTAATGGATACTTCGCCATATGATAGATGATGCAATCGACCAGTTGAAGCTTTAACTAATAGTCTTCCACGATTATCTATATCATAGGCAAAAGCATTGAACGCTTCTTTTCCTTGAATCACGCGGACAGGCTTATTTAGGATATTAGAGCGTTTGCGATATTCTTGGATAAAGCCAGTGTCTGGTAATTCATTAAAGGCCAATAACCATTGATTTAAAACAGCAACTGCCAGATCATTACGGGTACAGTGATTCATCTCATTAGGTGCAAAGACGGTTGTGGCAATCTCTGTTAATTCTTCTGGAAATCCTTCATCTGGTACAGATAAATTAATGCCAATCCCAATAATTAAGGCCTGTACTTGATTGGATTCGATATCAGTAATAGCTTCTGATAAGATGCCACAAACTTTTTTGTCACGCATATATAGATCATTGACCCATTTTATTTTAACAGATTCATTACTAATGGTTTCAATAGCTCGACTAGTTGAGACAGCGGTTTGAGCGGTAATTAAAGAGATACTTTCATAGGATAAATCTTTAGGACTTAGACAAATACTAATATAAAGTCCCGTCTTATTAGGGGAGTAGAATTTTCTGCCCAAACGACCACGCCCAGCTGTTTGTTCATCGGCAATAATAATCGCTGATTGACCAGGGTTTTGTTCGGCAAATTCTTTGGCACGACGATTAGTGGAGTCTATTGTTTGATAGGTTTCAATCTGCCAATCTTTAAACCCACGAATTAAGCGTTGTTTAATTTCTTTTTTATCTAGCATATCAGTTTTGCTGGATAGGCGATAACCTTGATTCGTTTGCGAGGAAATTAAATAGCCTTGTTCACGTAATTTTTGGATAGCTTTCCAAATGGCGGTGCGGCTAACACCTAATTGCCTAGCTAGTGTCTCGCCGGAAATCGGCTGATTAATTTGTTGTTGTAAGAGTAATAATACTTTATCGGTCGTATTCATAGTCATGTCCTTTCTAATTTGAACTTACTTATAACATAAGAATAAAGGCTTATTTATACATTGTCAACCAAAATAGGAGTTGAAAGATAACAATTACGCAAGTTTTTTTGCTTTGTTAACCATTAGTGTGATAAAATGTGAACAATCATAAAACAAGATGATGAAAGGAGATAAAAAATGAATATTAAGAGAAAAATAACGTTATTAGTCACGATGTTGCTATCGATTGTTTTTGTAACAATTGGTCAAGTCAATGCCGAAACGGCTGATGATCAATTTATAGTTGGGATGGAAGCGGGGTATCCGCCATTTAATTGGACGCAGAAAACGAATGCAAATGGTGCTGTTCCAATTGAAGGGACGGGAGATTATGCAGGAGGTTATGATGTAGAGATAGCCAAACGAATTGCTGAGGATTTGGATAAGGAGTTAGTAATTGTTAAAACGGAATGGGATGGTCTAACACCTGCTTTAGTATCAGGTAAGATTGATGCGATTATTGCTGGGATGAGTCCCACTGAAGAACGAAAACAGTCGATAGATTTTTCCACACCTTATTATCAATCGAATTATGTGATGATTGTTAAACGTGGTGGAGCTTTTGAAAATGCGACAACTCTAGCTGATTTTTCTAATGCTAAAGTGACAGCACAATTGAATACTTTTCATTATAGTTTAATTGATCAAATTCCTAATGTTAAAAAACAAGAAGCAATGGAGAGTTTCCCGTCAATGCGTGTGGCTTTACAATCAGGAACGATTGATGCTTATGTCTCAGAAATGCCGGAAGGTCTTAGTGTTGAGGCAGTTAATGATGATTTTAAAATGGTTGAATTAACTGATGGCTTCCAAGCAGAGGATTCAGATAGGAATATTGCTGTTGGTTTAAAAAAAGGTAATCCTTTAACGCCGGAAATTAATGCGGCTATTGATCGTATTACACCAGAAGAACGTTTAGCATTTATGGAAGCAGCTGTTAAAAATCAACCAGCGATTTCAGGTGTTGATGAAAGTAATACGCCTTGGGTTGTGAAAATCTTTAAAGAGAATTGGCGCATGTTTTTAAAAGGCGCTTGGGTAACATTATATATTTCGATTACAGGTACGGTAATTGGTACGGTAATTGGTTTGGGTGTGGGATTAGTTAAGACTATTCCAACTCCTAAAAAAGCCGCTAAACGAGTAGGCTTAAAAATTGCGAATATCTTAGTAACTTGTTATACAGAGTTCTTTCGTGGTACACCGATGATTGTACAAGCAATGGTTATTTATTATGGTTCGGCTTTAGCCTTTGGAATTGATATGAACCGTATTTTTGCTGCTATTTTTATTGTTTCGATTAATACCGGTGCTTATATGTCAGAAGTTGTGCGTGGGGGGATTATCTCGATTGATAAGGGACAATTTGAAGCTTGTCAAGCAATTGGGATGACGCATTTCCAAACAATGATGAATGTTGTCTTTCCGCAAGTGATTCGTAATATCTTGCCAGCCACTGGTAATGAATTTGTCATTAATATTAAAGATACCTCTGTTTTAAATGTTATTTCTGTTTCAGAATTATATTTTGCTACAAAAACTGTCGCAGGAAGCAACTTCCGTTATTTTGAAACATTCTTTATTACCTTAATTATTTACTTTATTATGACTACTACGGTAACGCAAATTTTACGTTATATTGAGCGTCGTTTAGAAGGTCCGAATGATTATGAAATGATTCACTCAGATCCATTGAATTCGAACTCGATGGCTGAGGTTAAAAAGAAAATTGATAGTAAGGAAGGTGCTACTCATGAGTAAATCAATTATTGACATTAAACATTTGAAAAAAAGTTTTGGCAATCATGAAGTGTTAAAAGACATTAATTTTACTGTAGCAGAAGGGGAAGTGGTGACAATTATTGGTTCATCAGGATCTGGTAAATCAACCATGTTACGTTGCATTAATTTATTAGAAGAACCAACTTCAGGTGATATTTTTTATCGTGGGGAAAATATTTTAGATGGTAGACATCAGATCAATCAGTATCGTACTCATGTAGGGATGGTATTCCAATCCTTTAACCTCTTTAATAATTTAAATGTTTTAGATAATTGTACAGTTGGGCCAATTAAAATTCTTAAAAAATCACGTCAAGAAGCTGAACAAACTGCTAAAGAATATTTAGAAATCGTGGGCATGGGGCAATACATTAATGCGATGCCAAAACAATTATCTGGGGGACAAAAGCAACGTGTGGCCATTGCACGTGCTTTATCAATGAAGCCGGATGTCTTATTATTTGATGAACCAACTTCAGCTTTAGATCCAGAAATGGTCAATGAAGTATTAGAAACTATGAAACATCTAGCCAAAACAGGTTTAACGATGATTGTTGTTACTCATGAAATGGAATTTGCTCGTGATGTTAGTGATCGTGTCATATTCATGGATCAAGGCTATATCAAAGAAATGGGTACTCCGGAAGAGCTTTTCCAGCATCCAAAAGAAGAACGTACCAAAGAATTCTTAACCCGTTTCTTAAATTCATAATAATTTATAGAAGTCTCACAACCAAATTTGTGGAAGTGAGGCTTTTTTATTTTTAAGGCAGGGATAGTGAAACGAATGGATATTTTGGCTACTAAAACTAATGGACATTTTGTGGTACAATAAAGTGGCAAAAGAAGGAAATGGAGAACAATTATGAACTATACAACACAAGTAACGAATGAAGAACAAACAAAAAATATTGCAGCGCATTTGGCAAAGTTTGCTAAGGCGGGGTATTTAGTGATTTTAGAAGGACAATTAGGTGCAGGTAAGACAACTTTTACGAAGGGATTTGCGCAAGGTTTAGGCATTCAAAAAGTAATTAAAAGTCCAACCTATACTTTGATTCGTGAATACAAACAAGGACGCTTACCGCTCTATCATATGGATATGTACCGCTTAGAAGAAGTTGGTGGTGGTGATTTAGGTTTAGAAGAATATGTCACAGGTGATGGTGTTGTGATGATGGAATGGGCAACTTTTGTGGAAGATGAATTGCCAGAAGAACGTTTAGTCGTGAAGTTAGATCGTGATGAAGAGAATATTTCAAACCGTACAATTACGTTAATACCGCATGGAAAAGAGTATATTAGTTGGCTAGCAGATTTCCAAAAAGATTTGGCGGGTGAAAAAAATGAGTGAATCATTTGAATTAGCATTAGCCGTTGCCGAAACAAAACACGCTAAGGACTTATTAGACTATGCTAAACAAATCGGGTTTGAGACGGAATTTTTGTCATTTGGACCAGAAGGAATTCCGTTAAGTGTTGAGCAAGAAGCGATTTATTTGGAGGCTGTTTTAGAAAGCGATAATCAATTAATGTTAGTAGCGCTAAATGGTGACCAGATTATTGGCCTAGCAAGTGTTGGCGCAAGTCAGAACCCTAAGTTAGCGCATGTCGGTGAGATTGGCGTTAGTGTCTTAAAAGAGTATTGGGGCTATGGGATTGGCTCGATTTTACTTGATGAGATGATTACTTGGGCATGGCAAACCAATTGTCTAACACGTCTAGAATTAGATGTCGTGGCTACTAATGAAAAAGCGATCCATTTATATAAAAAGTTCGGCTTTACAACTGAAGGAACGTTAAAACAAGGCATCAAATTACAGGCCGGTTATCAAGATTTGTATCGCATGGCTTTATTAAAAGAAGAAAAATAAATTAAAAGGGGAATAAATGATGAGAATTGGAATTATCGCCGCAATGGCAGAAGAGAAAAAATTATTAGAAGAACGCATGGAATTAACAAAAATCCATAAAATCGCTGGATGGGAATTCTTTGAAGGGAAATTAGCCAATCAAGAAGTTATCGTTGTTCAATCAGGAATTGGTAAAGTTATGTCAGCAATCGCTACTACTTTATTAATCGAAAAATTTGGTGCGGGGTTAATCATTAATACCGGTTCTGCAGGTGGCTTGGATAAATCATTACAAATCGGTGATGTGGTTGTCGCAAGCGAATTAGCGTATAGTGATGTCGATGTTACAGCATTTGGTTATGATTATGGTCAATTACCACAAATGCCAACTCGCTACAAAACACAAGACGATTTTATTGAACAAACGATTAAAGCTGCCGAAGAAACAGGCTTACGTGCCACAAAAGGTTTAATCGTAACAGCCGATTCATTTATTCATCGTAAAGACCAATTCGATGATATTATGAAACATTTCCCTGATGTATATGCAACAGAGATGGAAGGTGCAGCGATTGCTCAAGTTTGTCATACATTCGATGTACCATGCTTAGTTATTCGTGCAATGTCAGATATTCCAGAAAGCGGCACTTCAGCAGTAAGTTTTGACGAATTTATTATTGAAGCAGGAAAAAAGTCTGCGGAAATGGTTTGCCTATTACTAAAAAATATTAAATAATTAGATAAGTAGTTTTTGGGAGTAAGTCAAGCTTACTCAGACAAACTGTTTACTCAAATTAAAAAACCTTATCCAGAAAAATGGGTAAGGTTTTTTGCATCTATTTAGCTAAATCTCTGCCGAATCAACTTCATAGGGTTCAACGTGAATATCAATAAATAAGACGGAAGATTGTTGGTAAAATTCTTCTTCAATTTCTTCGGTTACAGCATGACTATCATAAACGGTTAAATTTGGATCCATTAAGACGGTTAGATCAATATAGACATTCGAGCCATAACGACGAGCTTTTAATTCGCCAATCGCTTTGACTTCAGGATGACTTAGGGCGATGGTTTCATATTCATGGATTTTATCTTCTTCAAAGCCATCTGTTAATTCAAAGGTACTTTCTTTAAAGATTTCAATAGCTGTTTTAATAATGATGATACCAACAACTAGAGCCATAAAATCATCGATCCATAAGATACCGCTACTAGCTGCTACAATCGCAATAGCTGTTGTGAAACTGGTTAAAGCATCACTTAAATTATCTTTCGAAGCTGCTTTTAAACCTAGTGAATTTAGGCGTTTGGCTAAGTTTTTATTATAGCGATAGACTAGTAACATCACAATTCCTGCACCGGCTGCCACAACCGCATTTAATAGAGAAGGTGTCGGAGTAGGAGCGCCAAGCCACATTCGTTGAATCACATTCTTCAGGACTTCAATACCCACATAGAACATAATGAAGCTAGTCATTAAGCTAGCAATCGTTTCAAATTTCCAGTGGCCATAGGGATGATCTTTGTCGACGGGTTTTTGGGCGATTTTTAGTCCGAATAATACTAAAATAGAAGAAATCACATCGGTAAAGTTATTTAATCCATCAGCGAATAGGGCGGTTGAATAGAATAGATAGCCGACTAATAATTTGGCAAAAGAAAGTAAAATATAGACGGCAATACTTGTCTTAGCGCCACGTTCGGCTTGTTTTAGTTGGTTACGTGCTTCCATTTGATCAGTCCTTTTTAAGTATGTTAATTTCTATTGTACACCTTGCTAGCTAGAAAAGAAAATATTATTTAAGCGCCAGAGTGAGTATAGGGGAAATGAATTGTAGCTAGTAAGCTCTCTACTCTATGTTAGATTATCTAACATAAAAAGTTAGCCAAAGATTGACACCACTCCTAAAACTGTCTAAAATAACAACAAAAGAACTAGAGAGGTGAGAGAGGTGAGTGAGAAAGAGTTACGTCGCAGTAGAGCAATTTTGCCAATTGGTGTTGTAATGGAATTGACGGATTTGACTGCTCGCCAGATTCGCTATTATGAAGAAAAAGATTTGGTGATGCCATTGCGCTCGACGACCAATCGCCGTTTATTTTCCTTAAATGATATTGATCGTTTATTAGAGATTAAAGATTTTTTGGAAGATGGTTTATCGATTGAGGCGATTAAAAGGCATTATCATCAGGAAAAAATTTCCAAACAATCATTTATGACTAGTTCTAAACAGGTAAGTGATGGCTCCTCTAAAGCTTTAACCGATGAGGATGTCCGTCGTATTTTTTATAATGAGATTATGCAGATTAGTCGCTTATCAGGCAATGAAAGACCATTTTAATGAAAGAAAGGAAGTAAGATAAATGAATAAAGAAATCACTCGAGAAGATATAATGAACGATGCCAAGGAACGTGATGTCCGTTACTTAAGATTAATGTTTACGGATATTGCCGGACGAATTAAGAATGTGGAAGTACCGATTAGTCAATTAAAAAAAGTGTTAGATAATAAAATGATGTTTGATGGTTCGTCAATTGAAGGTTTTGTGCGTATTGAAGAGAGTGATATGTATTTATATCCCGATTTATCAACTTGGTTAGTCTTCCCATGGAGTAGTGAAAATGGTTCGATTGCCCGCTTAATTTGTGATGTGTATACAACGAAGGGGGAACCTTTTGCAGGAGATCCTCGTTCGAACTTAAAACGTATTTTAGCAGAAATGAAAGACTTAGGTTTCTCGCATTTTAATTTAGGACCAGAACCTGAATTTTTCTTATTCAAATTAGATGAGAATGGTGAACCAACAATGGACTTAAATGATAATGGTGGATATTTTGATTTGGCACCAACGGATTTAGGTGAAAATTGTCGTCGTGATATTGTCTTAGAATTAGAAAAAGCTGGTTTTGAGATTGAAGCTAGTCACCATGAAGTAGCACCTGGCCAACATGAGATCGATTGGAAATATGCAAATGCGGTGGAAGCTTGTGATAATATTCAAACATTCAAATTAATTGTGAAAACAATTGCCCGTAAACATGGCTTACATGCAACCTTTATGCCAAAACCAGTCATTGGAATTGCCGGTTCCGGAATGCACTTTAATTTATCATTATTTAATGAAGAAGGTAAGAATGCTTTTTATGATCCTGCTGGTGAATTGGAATTGAGTGATTCGTGTCGTCATTTTATTGCTGGTTTAATGGAACATGCGAAAGCTTTAACGGCCGTATGCAATCCAACTGTTAATTCATATAAACGTTTAGTACCGGGTTATGAAGCGCCAGTCTATATTGCTTGGTCAGGTCAAAATCGTTCGCCATTAATTCGTATTCCGTCATCACGTGGTATATCAACTCGTGTGGAATTGCGTAGTGTTGATCCAACGGCGAATCCATATCTAGCAATGGCAGCTATTCTACAAGCTGGTCTAGAAGGAATTAAGAACGAAACTCCGGTGCCAACTGCAGTGGATCGTAATATTTATGCGATGACGAATAAGGAGCGTATGGATGCAGGAATTAGTGATTTGCCAAGTAGCTTATCTCGCGCCGTATCAGCTTTAGAACAAGATGAAGTCGTCAAATCAGCTTTAGGGGAACATATTTATGCCAACTTTATTGAGGCCAAACGTTTTGAATGGGCGGCTTATCGTAGTCAAGTAACTACATGGGAATTAGACCAATACTTAAAATTATATTAAATAGATTTATTTAGAAAATGGTGTGCTGATGTTGATTGGTGCATCATTTTTTTTGGATTTTTTTGTGTTGTTTAGATGTAGGTGAATCATTTTTTATAGGCACATGGTTGATTAATGCATCACTTTTTTACTGTATTGATGAACTGTCTTTTTCTATTTGAATAGAAATTTGGTATACTAGTTAAGAAACGATTAGCGTAGAGGAGGGATTAGATGTCAGAGAATTATTTTGTTATCGGTGATATTCACGGTGAATTGAGCTTAATGAAGGAAATGCTGTCATTTTGGCACAAGGATAGTGAACAATTAGTCTTGATTGGTGACTTAGCGGATCGTGGACATGATAATAAAGGTACTTTTTTATTAGCGAAGAAGTTAGTGGAAGAAGAGGGTGCTATCTGGGTAAAAGGTAATCATGAAGATATTATCTTAAAATGGTTAGCCGACCCAGTTGAAAAGTTCGATTGGTATTGTCGTAATGGTGGGGTTAAGACAATTAATCAGTTATTAGAGCGTCCTAGTGATGTGGAGATTATTGATCCAGAAGCTGATGCTTTAGAGATTAAAGAGAAATATCCGGGATTATTATCACTTTTAGCTGATTTACCTCTATATTATGAGACAGAAAAGTATATCTTTGTGCATGCGGGGGTTGATTTAACCATTGATGATTGGCATAATACTTTAGAGAAAGAATTTTATTGGATTCGTGATGACTTTCATAAAGCTCCTAATACGACTGGTAAAGTAATTGTCTTTGGTCATACGCCTACACCTTATTTATCAGGATTCCCGCATACGAAGGAAGTCTGGTATGAAGATGGTAAAGTGGGTCTTGATGGTGGGGCAGTCTATGGTGGCGTCTTATTCGGTGTGCGTTTTACTGATGAGGGGTTAAAAGAAGTTGTAATGCTAGAATCTAAAAAAGAAGCTTGTTGGGAGGAGTAAGATTTAAGATGAAAAATTTTAGTGAAAAACACCGTGGTTTAACAGCTTGGTTTGTGTATTTATTGAATATGTTATTGGTTAGTCAATTGATTGCTTTGCCGATTTTGTCGATGGGGGCTAGTATTGAGACGGCGAATGCATATGGGATGGCCCTGTCAAGTGTGTTAACCTTGGTATATGTAATTCATAAGTTTAAAGATACATATCAATCAGCACTGCAAAAGATAAAGTTCCCGGATGTGGTGTTAGCTTGTAGTAGTGGTTTAGCGATTCGTATTGTATTAACATTATTATTATTTAGTGTGATGACTATTCCAGAACCAGAAAATCAAGAAGTTATCCAAATGATGTTTGAAAATTCAACGCCTTTAGTGATGTTTTTTACGGTATGTATTTTTGCGCCGATTGTAGAAGAGACTTTATTCCGTCAAGTCTTGATTGGGGATTTAGAAGGTAGGGTTCCAGTGTGGATTATGACGATTGTATCATCAGTATTTTTTATTATGATGCATTCAGGTACGGACTTAAAAGCAGGACTATTATATGCAACGGTGACAATTCCTTTAGTAGGAGTATATCGTTATTATCATAATAATGTAGCTATGTCTATTTCAATGCATTTTGTGATGAATAGTTTAGCCTTTATTAGTATGGTAGCTCAATCAAGTATGTAATAATAAATCAAAATAAAAATCAGTATCCTCTTCGTGATGAATGGGGTACTGATTTTTTTGTATTATTCTACGTCATCTAAGTTTACATTGTGGTATACTTTTTGAACGTCTTCATTGTCTTCTAAAGTTTCTAACATACGTTCAAATAAACGTAAGTCATCGCCTGCTAATGTTACTTCTGATTGAGGGACCATTTCGATTTCTGCTACTGAGAATTCTGTAATGCCCATATTTTCTAATGCTGCACGAACTTCTTGGAAATCATTTGGTTCAGCATAAACGATTGCTTGGTCATCTTCTTGAACAACATCGCGAACGTCAATATCTGCTTCCATTAATTCTTCTAATAATTCATCAGCATCTTTATTAGCAATACCAAAAATAGCAGTATTATCAAATAAGTAAGTTACTGATCCTGATACACCCATGTTTCCGCCGTTTTTGCTATAAGCAGCACGAACATCACCAGCTGTACGGTTTACATTATTTGTTAAAGCGTCAACGATAATCATTGAGCCATTTGGACCAAATCCTTCATAACGTAATTCTTGGAAGTCTCCGCCTCCAGCACCTTTAGCTTTTTCAATTGCACGGTCAATAATGTGTTTTGGTACATTATATGTTTTCGCACGATCGATAACAAATTTTAATTTTTGGTTTGAATGAGGGTCTGGTTCACCTTGTTTTGCAGCAACATAAATTTCAATACCAAATTTAGCATAGATTTTACTGTTGTTTGCATCAAGTTTTGTTTTCTTAGCAACAATATTTGCCCATTTACGTCCCATGATTTCACTTCACTTTCTTTTGTATTAGTTGTTTAGTCTTTACTTTTTCTCTGACTGTTCCCACGGGCAAGCCCATGGAGTTTTGATTATCAAGTGTAACTTGTAATCGTACATCATTTTCAGACTTTGGAGTTACAAGTATAAAACTCTTTAAATCAGAACTTGCATTACCAAGCGGTTCGATGACCACATTAGCGGTAACTTTCTGCTTTTCAGCAAGGAAGTACAATCAACCTCCCTTATTATTATATACATAGATTATATATTTATTCCATGCCATTATCAAGCCGAAGAAAAGAGGCTTTCATTTTTCCATAACAGTTCTATTATACAGAGATAACAGAGATTTGTTAAGTATTTTTATTGGAATAATTGTAGGATTAGAAAAAGACGAGCCGAAACTCGCCTAAATTGCTAAAGAGCTAGGATTATTTTTCTGTACATTCAATAAAACTTTTACGTAATTCTTCTTCTGGTAAGTTTTTACCGATGAATACTAGAGTTGATTTGTGTTCTTCATCTTCTGACCAGTTACGTCCACGTGAAATATCAAAACTCATTTGGACACCTTGGAAGATAATTTGGTAATCTAAGCCTTCTACGTATAATAAGCCTTTATAACGGTATAATTCTTGACCATACATATAAACTAATTCATTTAACCATTCATTAATATTGGCTAAGACTAATGGTTTATCAGCTTCAATGACGAATGAGTTGATGCCGCTGTGGTGTTTTTTGTGGTGATGGTGGTGGCATTCGTGATCATGATGGTGATCGTGGTCGCAGTCGCATTCATCGTGATCGTGACAGTGACATTCTTCGCCATCTTCATGGTGATGGCAACAAGCGTGTTCATCGTGGTCATGGTGATGTTCTTCTTCCTCTTCTTTGGCAACTTGTTCCATGGCACGGATTTTTTTCTCTGAGGCATAGAATAATTGTAAGTCGAACATATCAGCCAAAGTAACTGGTTTTTCATCTAAGTCTTGAATTTCAGCGAAGGCGTTAATAGAGCGGACTTCTTCAATAACTTTACGGTAGATATTATCTGTTACTAAGCTATGTTTTGACATAAAGATTTTATCAGCAAAACCAACTTGTTTAGCAGGCTCATCTTGATGTGCTGTTTGGAATAAGAAGTTTTTAGAATCAACTACTGTTAGAACAGCATCAATAATAAAGTGTTCGTTTAAGAATGGTACATTGATAAAGGTTTGAGCGATTGGAGATGGATCTGCAATCCCTGTTGTTTCAAATAAAATACGGTCAACCTTCACACCATTTTTTTCTTTAACAGTAAGAATAGAGCGTAACATATCGGCAATGTCCGTACGCAATGTACAACATAAACAACCATTATCCATTTGGTAGATTTCTTCTTCAACATCTAATACAAATTGGTGATCCACACCGACTTCACCGAATTCATTAATAATTACGGCAATATGTTGGTCGTGTTTTTCTTTTAATACTTTATTAATTAAGGTAGTTTTACCGGCACCTAAAAAGCCGCTGACAATTGTTACTGGAATTTTTTCAGCCATCTTGATTCACTCCTAATATAGAATAAGGTAAGAGAATTTCTCTTCTTTCTACACTATTTTAGGTTGCTAGAGTGGAAAAGTCAACGAACAGGCACTAAAATGACTAGCTATCTAAGTAAAAAATAGGTACACTAGTAAGGTAGATTGAAAAGAGGAGTTTAAATATGTTAAAAAAAATAGATATTTCCCGTAATTTTTTACAAGAACATGTTCATTTATTAGCTTGCCCTTATTGCCAAAGTAGCTATAAAGAAGATGTGGTGCGTGGTTTAGTATGCCAAAATAATCATCAATTTGACCTATCAAAAAAAGGGACAATGCATTTAATGAAGCAACCAGCCAATACTGATTATGACCGTGATTTATTTCAACATCGCTTTCAATTGGCAGAGAGTGGATTTTTTCAACCCTTATTAGATAAAATTGCTGAGTATATAAGAGTAGATACCGATAAATTAACTGTTGATATTGGTTGTGGTGAAGGCTCGCATTTAGCTTATTTACAAGAGACATATCACTTACAACATACAATTGGTTTAGATATCGCTAAAGAAGGGATTATATTGGCTAGTAATCATTTTGGTACTACTAATTTTTGGTGTTTGGCTGATTTAACCACTTTGCCATTCGCTAAAGAGTCATGCCAACAATTAATCAATATTTTAACGCCGTCGCATTATGAAGAATTTAATCGTGTATTAGCAAAGGGAGGTCGCTTAATCAAAGCTGTTCCAAATGCTAATTATTTAATTGAATTGCGTCAACAATTATATCGCTCAAATAAAGAACGCCAAACTTATTCCAACGAACAAACAGTGAGCCGTTTCCTAGAACAATATCCTGAAGCAACCGTTGATCAAATCTCATATAAAGTAGCCATTTCTCCAGAGCGCTACCATGATTTATTAATGATGACACCATTATACTGGGGAGCTAGTGAAGAAGACCGCATCTATAGCGTAGAACATCCATTAACAGAAATAACAGTAGATTTTACCATTTTAGTTCATCAAAAAGACTAATTATAGTGGCAAAAGCCAAACAAATCATAATTTTAAAAAAAATTAAGAAAATTTAACAATTCACTTGCATTTTTCTTAAGAAAATCATATTATATATTTAACACTTTTTTTACGGGAACAAGTTTTTTCGTAGATAATTATTGACTAACGTTAACTTTCGCAGTGCTAGACACCGAAGGATAGCGTTCTTTTTTTACTCTTTTTTACAAATATCAATCTTTAGCCCTATGAAAAAAGTTTGAATATAGTCCATAATAAAGATGTAGAGAGAAAAGAATGGTGTTAAGAAAGGGGAACTTAGCCATGAAAGAAAAAGATAGAATTTTAGAACTCGTTAAAAAAGGAGTGATTAGTTCTAGTGAGGCGATTGAATTATTAGAACAAATCGGTCAAAAGAAAGCAGATAATGAAACTATAGAAGAATATATTGAAGAAATTCCTGAAAAAAATGCTGATTACTATGAAAAAGTGGACAAAAAGCGCTTGAATACAATTTTAGGAGATATTGCTAGTGCTGTGGGTTCGATTACAGGTGACGCTAATAAAGAGGACCAACGTATTATCAATTTAGAAAAATCAATCGCTGAAAAGAAAGAGCGTCTAACTGAATTAGAAACATTGGCATCTATTGGCCAGTTAACAGTTGATGATGAGATGGAATTACAACGCATTACCGAAATTTTAGATAGTTTGATAGAACAATTAGAATCTTTAGAAATTGAAAAACAACGAGCTACTGAAGAAAAAATTCGTAAAACAAAAGCCGAATTAAATCATAAATATAAACAAGTTAAGGAAAAAGTACAGGAAACCAATTGGGAAGAAAAAGTGAATCAATCAGCTAATCTATTTACTAGCGCAATGGGGAATATTACTAATAAAGTCGCAAAAGTTGTAAAAGATGCTGGAGAATCAGTTGAGTGGCAAGAAAAAACTGTATCAATCCCTAAAATTGCCACAACAGAATTCGAACAAACGATTACCTCAGAACCAACAACTGCAACGATTATTGATATAAAAGTCGCAAATGGTGATATCATCTTAGAAACATGGGATAAAGATTATGTAAAAATTGATGCTAACTACAAACTTTATGGTGTTCGTGCCAATAATAAGACACCACTGGAACTATTAGCAGAACGTAGCACCATTGAAATAACTGATGAAAAAATTATGTATCACATTCCTAATAAACGTGTTAATTGTGAAGTAACCTTACACGTCCCAAATATTAATTATGACTATACAAAAATAGAAACCTTAAATGCGAATCTGACTCTTCAACAAGTAAAGGGAAAAGATTATTATATTAAAGTTAAAAATGGGGATGTCAATTTATATGGGGTTAGTGGCACTATGGCAGAATTAGATATGATGAATGGTGATATTGAAATAGCTGCTGGTAAATACCGTGATATTTGTATTAAAAATATTAATGGTGATTTAGAAATAGAAACAGAAGCCGTAAGTTATGATGTTACAACCGTCAATGGAGATATTGATTTAGAAGTAGCATCTAAGGATTCAAAAAAAGTAATGGCTAATACAACGAATGGTGATATTCATATGGAACTAACAGAAGGATTAAGTATGGAAGCGATGATGAAGACCTCATTTGGTGAAGTAATCTATAATCAAGAAGCGTTTGAAACAGAATTACTACAAAAAGAAGTTGTTGCCAAAATTGTTAAAATTAAAAAAATAAATGAAGCATTACCTATTAATATGACCTTAGTAACTATTGCGGGTGATATTGTCATAAATTAATCAAAAAGGATGAGTGATATGAATAAGAAAAAATTAACAAAATCAAGAACCGATAAAGTATTCCTAGGAGTTATCGGAGGGATTGCTGAATATTTAGGCATTAGTTCAACACTATTAAGAATTATCTTTTTATTAGTCTTTTGGTCTGGTGGTCCAGTTATTGTCTATTTCTTACTAGCTTTAATCATTCCAGATGCACCAAAGCCATCGCCACGCATTAATCCATTTGATGCATATGATAGTATTTTTAGTCAACGCCAACGCAACTATACCAATCAAACCAATCAATATCGTCCAAGAAAAGAAGCACGAAAAGTAGAGGATGATGAATGGAGTGACTTTTAATAATTCGTAAAAATACCGGAAAACTTCTAAGGAAAACTACTGGGCTGTGGTTGGAAATAGAAGTTTTTTGGTTTATAATTAAAGTATTATTAAAATATTATTAGTAATAGGAGGGAATGAGATGGGTATGTTCAAACGAATTGCGATTAATACACTTGGCTTTATGTTGATTGCTTATTTATTACCTGGCGTAGTTGTTGAAAGCTGGGGGGTTGCTTTTACCGCAAGTATTATTTTAGCACTACTAAACTTAACGGTAAAACCGGTATTATATTTATTTACTTTACCAATTAACTTTTTTACATTCGGCTTATTTAGCTTTGTGATTAATGGCTTAATTATTATGATGACCGCAAATTTTGTGGGCTCAGGAATTTATATTAGTTCATTTGGTACAGGCTTATTAGTCAGTGTCCTATTAACATTATTCCAACGCTTTATTGAAGAAGTAACGGAAGATTAGATGAACAAGCAAGCTTCTAATATAGGAGCTTGTTTTTTTGTGAAAAAATCTTTCAATTAAAGTAAAATAAACCAATTTATTAATTGAGGTACCGAAAGGAGTGTGCTATGATTAGGCTGAAATAATCATTAAGGAGGGGAACTTATGAAAAAATATATGAATTATCTTTTTATCGCAATTGTTGCCTTATTACTAACCGCTTGTAGCAATACCCAAAAGCCATTAAGTACTAAAACTTTTGGTGAATTGATGGAAGCAGAAGGTTATGAAATTATTTTACAAGAAGATGCTTCAACATCAATCTCCGTCGCCTTAAATGATGATACTAATGTACTGTTTTTTACTGGGAAAGATAATGTAGCTGCAAAAGCATTCTATCAAACACTAGCAAAAACATTAAAAGAACAAAATGCGGAAAATTCTGAAGCAACCATCACAGAAAATGAAGCCGTCAATAGTTTAGAATTAATCATTACAACGACGGATGATACTAGTTATCACCATTTAATTTGGCATGATGCACGTGTGCTATTTATCACGACAATCGGAGAAAATACCAGAGCTAAAAGTGAAGCTATCTTAGAAGAATTGCATTTTGAAGCAATATCCGCAACAAAAGAAGAATCAACAGAAAAAACAGAATCAGAATAAGAATAAGGACTAGGAAGCGAATCATATAAGGGTTCGCTTTTTTTGTGGCGCTAAAGAACGTTTGTTCGGAAGTTTCACTAAAGTTATGCTATAATAATAGAGAATTGATAGGAAGGGAAGTAAAGTTAATGGCCAAAGATAAGATTATTGTGCGTGGTGCAAGAGCCCATAATTTAAAAAATATTGATGTTTCTATTCCACGTGATAAATTAGTAGTTGTGACCGGTTTATCAGGTTCAGGGAAGAGTTCTTTAGCATTTGATACTTTATATGCAGAAGGGCAACGTCGCTATGTGGAGAGTTTATCTGCTTATGCAAGACAATTCTTGGGGCAAATGGATAAACCAGATGTTGATGGAATTGATGGATTGAGTCCAGCAATTGCGATTGAACAACGCACTACTTCACGTAATCCTCGCTCAACTGTAGGGACGGTTACAGAGATTAATGATTATTTACGTTTATTATATGCACGTATTGGTACGCCAGTCTGCCCACATGATGATACGATTATTGAAAGTCAATCGATTGAACAGATGGTGAATCGGGTAATGGATCTACCAGAGCGTACGAAGATTCAAATTATGGCACCAATTGTTAAAGCTAAGCGTGGTGAACACAAAAAAGTATTAGAGCAGATTAAAAAAG
Source organism: Granulicatella balaenopterae (assembly GCF_900111135.1). Classification (GTDB taxonomy): domain Bacteria; phylum Bacillota; class Bacilli; order Lactobacillales; family Aerococcaceae; genus Granulicatella; species Granulicatella balaenopterae. Next base: position 46,872 of record NZ_FOGF01000009.1, read on the forward strand.
AAGGTTATGTGCGTTTACGTGTTGATGGTGAAAAACGTGATATTTCTGAGGAGATTGTATTAGAAAAGCAAAAGAAACATACGATTGATGTAATAGTTGATAGAATTATTGTTAGTGAAAAAAGCCGCTCACGTTTATTTGACTCTTTAGAATCAGCTTTACAATTAGCGGATGGTTATGCGATTGTCGATGTGATTGGTCAAGAGGAATTATTATTTAGTGAGCATTATGCTTGCCCGCATTGTGGCTTTACGATTGGTGAATTAGAGCCTCGTTTGTTTTCATTTAATGCCCCATTTGGCGCTTGTAGTGAGTGTGATGGTTTGGGGATGAAGTTGGAAGTGGATGTGGAGTTAGTAGTACCGGATGATCGTCTGACTTTACAAGAGGGTGCATTAGTTCCTTGGAATCCAATTAGTTCGAATTATTATCCTAGTATGTTAGAGCAGTTTTGTCAGCAGTTTAAGATACCAATGGATGTGCCATTTAAATCATTAACGAAAGAACAGCGTAAGTTAATTTTGTATGGTTCAGGTGAAAAGGAATTTCATTTTTATCATGAGAATGAATTTGGTGGGAAGCGTGATTTGAATTTACCTTTTGAAGGGGTAGTGAAAAATGTCAATCGTCGTTATCATGAGACGAATAGTGATTATGTACGTGAACAGATGCGCCAATATATGACGGAATTAGTCTGTCAATCTTGTCAGGGACAGCGGTTGAATGAGAAAGCTTTATCGGTGAAGGTGGGCGGTTTGAATATTTCTGAATTACAAACAATGTCTGTGACTGAGGAATTAGAATTTTTAGAGCAATTGACATTATCTAAAACGAATCAGGAGATTGCGACACCGATTTTAAAAGAGGTGCTGTCACGTTTGAGTTTCTTGAAGAATGTTGGTTTGGATTATTTAACCTTAAGCCGTACTGCTGGAACTTTATCGGGTGGTGAGGCGCAGCGTATTCGTTTGGCGACGCAGATTGGTTCGAATTTGTCGGGGGTATTGTATATTTTAGATGAGCCGTCGATTGGGTTGCATCAGCGTGATAATGATCGTTTGTTAGATTCATTGAAGCAGATGCGTGACTTAGGGAATACGTTAATTGTGGTGGAACATGATAGTGATACGATGTTAGCGGCGGATTATTTGATTGATATGGGTCCGGGTGCTGGTGAGTTAGGTGGCGAAGTGATTGCGGCTGGGACTCCTAAGCAAGTCATGAAGAATAAAAAGTCATTAACGGGTCAGTATTTAACGGGTAAAAAGAAAATTGAGATTCCAACAACACGTCGCACTGAAGATATGGGATGTTTAGAAGTGATTGGTGCTAGTGAGAATAATTTACAAGATGTCGATGTGACGATTCCTCTAGGTAGATTAGTGGCGGTAACCGGGGTGTCTGGTTCAGGTAAGAGTTCTTTAGTGAATGGTGTCTTGAAGAAGGCCTTGGCGCGTGAATTAACAAAAGCAAAGGAGAAGCCTGGTAAGTTTAAGGCATTACATGGGGTGGAATTAGTTGATAAGATGATTGATATTGATCAAAGTCCGATTGGGCGTACACCTCGTAGTAATCCGGCAACATATACGAGTGTCTTTGATGATATTCGTGATTTGTTTGCGGCAACCAATGAAGCTAAGATGCGTGGCTATAAAAAAGGACGCTTTAGCTTTAATGTTAAGGGTGGACGCTGTGAAGCGTGTAAGGGTGATGGTATCTTAAAAATTGAGATGCATTTCTTACCGGATGTCTATGTGCCTTGTGAAGTCTGTCATGGGACACGTTATAATTCTGAAACCTTAGAAGTTCGCTATAAAGGTAAGAGTATTGCCGATGTATTGGAGATGACGGTTGAGGAAGCTTTAGAATTTTTCAGTGCAATTCCAAAAATTAAGCGCAAATTACAAACGATTGAGGATGTTGGTTTAGGCTATGTACGTTTAGGTCAATCGGCAACGACTTTATCAGGTGGTGAAGCGCAACGTATGAAGCTAGCTAGTGAATTACGCCGCACAGCTACCGGTAAGACGGTCTATATTTTAGATGAGCCAACAACAGGATTACATACGGATGATATTAAGCGTTTATTGGCAGTTTTAAATCGTTTAGTTGAAGCGGGTAATACAGTGGTTGTAATTGAACATAATTTAGATGTGATTAAAACGGCTGACTATATTATTGATATGGGCCCTGAAGGTGGTGCTGGTGGCGGTACGGTGATTGCGACTGGTACACCTGAAGAAGTGGCGGAAGTTGAAGAAAGTTATACGGGACATTATTTGAAACGTATTTTTGCAGCAGCCAAAGAAGATAAAGCAGATAACTAAATGAGCTAACCGTTTTAGCGAGTAGTTAGCCGTTTAAAACGAAAATTAGTTCTGAACTATAAATAAATAAGCACTCAGCTGACGATTGGTATCGTTGGTTGAGTGCTTTTTATGATGCAGATTTTTGTGAGGTAGATTTTTTATGAGTTTGCGCCATTTAACTGGTGAAACGCTCCTCAGATAGTGTTATGATGCAAGGTGAATCTGCGAGATAGAAGAGTTTAGTGTACACGTTCTTCTAATTCACTTAGAGAGAAACCGAGTGCTTGAGCCATTTGTGGGTTAATCTCAATCATTGGTGTGGCGGGATCTTCAACCGCGATATCTGAAATAGCTGTACCATTTAATAGTTGTAGGGCTTGTTTGGCCGATTGTTGGCCTAATTTGTAATAGTCAACACCAACAACTAATAAAGTGGCATCCAAGACAGCTTGGTCACCACCGATTGCTGGGACTTTAGCTTTTATAAGAATATCATGAATCATTGCCACGGTTGAAGCAACAGTTGTATCGGTTGGAAAGTAGATAGCGTCGACTTCTTTTGCTAAGCTAGTGACGACTTGTTGGACATCATTGGTGGTCGTAACGGTCTTTTCGATGACGGTTAATCCTAAATCATTCAGTATATTTGTCGCAAGTCTGGCTTGGGCTTCTGAATTGACTTCATTGGAATTATAGAAAATCCCGATAGTTTGGGCATTTGGGATGGCGGCTAATAATTTTTCGATTTGCATTTGAACGGGAATATAATCAATTGTGCCCGTACTATTATCGCTTGGTTGTTCTAGTGAATCGGTTAAGCCAGCACTGATTGGATCGCTAATAGCTGTGAAAATAGTCGGAGTTTCTTGGTCGGCATTCATCATTGCTTGGGCAGCCGGTGTAGCAATCGCAAAGTTCAAATTATTTTCATCAGCTAATTTTTCGGCCATTAAAGGGAGATTACTTTGGTCACCGGATGCATTTTCGATAGTTAAGATTAAGTTTTCGCCTTCGATATAGTGATTGGCAGCCAGTTCATCAACAAAACCAAGGCGTGCTAAAGTTAGAGCGTCATGTTCAGCGAATTGTAAGATTCCAATATGGGTACAGTTATCATCTTTTTTAGCGCAATGACTGACAAAGATGGCAATAAGCGATAGACTACAAAAGATGGTGAGTAATTTTAATAGATTTTTTTTCATAATAAAGACTCCTTATAATATATTTTTTTGAAAAAAGGGTAAAAGAAAAGACCATCTATTTCTAAATGGTCTAACTAGTCTACTTAATCCTAAAATAGTGTTTAAGAAGTCTAAAGGGAAGTTAAGATCCACTTAGAAATAATCTATGTGGATTCACCTCAAAAAAGTTACAGCCTCATAGATACAAAACGGTCAGTCCGACTTGTATCTACAAAAGCGATACAAGTACATCTAATAATAGCTGTAATAGTAAGTGCGTGTAACTGGTAACGTCATTTGAGACATACTTAACTCCTCCTTTTTTGTGTGAGATAGTGATTACTTATAGGATAACCAAACGAGTCTGAACTGTCAACAAGGACTGTGGAAAAAGCATTATCCACAAGCAAAAATCCAAAAAAATATTTATCCACATGTGGAAACACTAAACGCTCAGATATTATCCATAAACTGCATTAATTTTTTATTAGGATTAGCGATAAATACTTGCATTTACTAGAAGTTTCTTATAATATTAACGATGGACATTGGAATAGTAAAATTTTCTATGGGTACAGAAAGTTCGACAAGCTGAGAACGAACCCCCGCTAGTGATTTGAACCTACCATGCTATAGATGGTTATGAAAATAATCCGGTTTATCACCGTTATCAATAGTAAGTGGCATATAGGGATTTTTATATGCAAATAAGGTGGTACCACGGTCATTCGTCCTTTTTATCGGGATGAGATGGCTTATTTTTTTGTCTAAAAAAACTAATAGATTAAAGAAAGAAGGAAATATAATGACAAATTTACAAAGAGAAGATTTTTCAAAATGGTATATTCAAACCATTCAAAAAGCTGATTTAATGGATTATTCACCAGTACGTGGATGCATGATTTTTAAACCAGATGGATTCGAGATTTGGGAACACATTCAAGAAGAATTCGGTGTTCGTTTTAAAGAAGAAGGTATCCGTAACGCTTATTTCCCAATGTTAATCCCAGAAAGTTTCTTCACAAAAGAAGCTGACCACATTGAAGGTTTTGCACCGGAATTACCATGGGTGACAGAAGCTGCTGGTGAAAAATTAGAAGAACGTTTAGCATTACGTCCAACTTCAGAAACCATGATCGGTACAGCATTTAGTAACTGGATTAATTCATACCGTGATTTACCATATGAAATTAACCAATGGGCAAATGTATTCCGTTGGGAGAAAAAAACATTACCATTCTTACGTACTTCTGAATTCTTATGGCAAGAAGGACATACAGCACACGAAAATGAAGAAGATGCGCGTAATCGTACAATGCGTATGCTAGATATTTATAAAGAAGTTATTGAAGGAGTATTAGCAGTTCCTGTATATCAAGGACGTAAAACACCATCAGAACGTTTTGCTGGAGCAGTAGATACGTATTCAGTAGAAGCGATGATGAAAGATGGTAAAGCTGTACAAGCAGGTACTTCTCACTTTATGGGTACAAAATTTGCCGAAGCATTCGACATTAAATACTTAAACCGTGATAATAAACACGTTTTCTGTAACACCACTTCATGGGGAGTATCAACTCGTTTAATCGGTTCATTAATCATGACTCATGGTGATGAACAAGGATTAGTATTACCTCCAAAAGTTGCGCCAACACAAGTCGTATTATTACCAGTAGGACCATGGAAGAAAAAACCAGAAATTGTTGAACGCTTAGAAGAATTACAAAAACAATTAAAAGCAAAAGGCATCCGTGTTACATTAGATGATTCTGATAATTCACCAGGCTTTAAATTTAATGAATGGGAATTAAAAGGTGTACCAATGCGTATTGAATTTGGCCCACGTGATATGGAGAATAACCAAGTAATGACTAAAATGCGTGACTTAGATGATAAAGTTGCCGTTTCATTAGATGACATCGAAGAATATGTTGAAAAATCATTAGAAGAAATGCAAGTTCGTTTATTAGAAACAGCTCGCCAAATGCGTTCATCACACGAATATACAAATATTGATACTTTAGATGAATTAAAAGCTCACATCGAAGAAAAACGTGCTGCCGGAGAACCAGCTGGCTGGGTACTTGCAGGATGGGATGGCACTGAAGAGTCTGAAGCCAAAATTAAAGAAGAAACAGGATTTACAACACGTAATATTCCATTCGTACCAGCAGTTGAAAAAACAACTTGTATTGTAACTGGAAAACCAGCTAAACATACTGTATGGCTAGCAAGAGCTTATTAAAGTAAGTTGTAAAAATGAAAATAAGTTTTAAAGGCGATAATAAGTTTCTAGCTGCTAAACGCATTTAGGAGCTTGTTTGAGCAATAATGTTGATTAGGGAGGTTGCATTGTGCAACAAGAGAAGAATGGTGAAAAACTAACACCAATGCAAATGGCTTTTTATATTGTAATTTCAATTTTTATTAATGCTTTAGGAAATGGATTAACGGTCGCTTTAAATATGGGAAGTGCCATGTGGACGGCCGCCTCGGTAAATCTGAGTTATTTTTTACAGATACCTTTTGCCATAACTATGAGTATGTTGGGATTATTCGCATTAAGTTGGAGTATAGTAATCACCAAAAGTTTCGATCTAAGAAGAGCGATTGCCAATATTTGTTTTATGATTCCGTTTAGCTGTTTAATTGGTTTTTTTGCTAATTTTTTCAGATTATTAGGCGTAGAAAATTTACCATTAGCAGTAAAAATTATTTTAGATATTTCTGGTATTTTTGTTTTAGCTTGTGGAGTATCAATTTATCAACGTGTTAATTTATTTATGCATCCAATTGATGAAGTAATTAAAAATGTTCGTTTTTATATTTGTCACGGGAAATCACGTAGAGGGTTAATTGTGAGTTTTATTCCTCCAATGATGTTGATTGCTTTATTATATTGGATTACAGGAGACATTCATGCTGTTAATATTGGTACTCTTGTGTCATTACTATTCCAAGGGGATTTTGTGGCTATTGGCGACAAATATGTATTTCCAAGCTTAAAACATCATTTTACTAGTCCAATTCAAAATGTAAAATCTTAGACTAGGAGGAAAAACAATGGAAGTAGTGGGAGTCTATCAAGGTCAAAAAGTTGTCCGTTATGTATTGCAGACAGCGACTGGTTATCAATTAGTGGTATTGAATTATGGTGCAACAATTGTTAAGTTTCTAACTCCTGATAAGGATGGGAAGTTTAAAAATATTATTGTTGCTTCAGAAGATGTTGCAGAATATTTTGATAATGCGCCTAAATGGGGAGCTGCAATTGGCCCGGTGGCTGGTAGGATTGCTGGCGGTAAAGTGACAATTGATGGAAAAGATTATCAATTAGAGCAAAATTTGTTAGGTCATCATTTGCATAGTGGCAGTATTGGATTTAGTGAGACGGTCTTTAAGGTGAGTGATTTACAAGAGAATTCTATTACATTTTATAGCGAAAAAGCCGACAGAATAGGGAATTATCCTGGTAATCTAAAGACGTGGATTAGCTATACTTTAAGTGATACTGGGGCGTTAACGATTGATTATAAGATAACAACCGACAAGGCAACCATTGTGAACCCAACGAATCATAGTTATTTTAATTTAACTGGTGATTTTAGAACAACGATTTTAGATCATAAATTACAATTAGCGACGAAAGCCTTAGCAGCAATTGACCAGACAGGAGTACCGACTGGTGAGTTAGTGAAGGATAGTGCTGCATTAGAATTGATACGTCGTGGAATAAAAATAAGCGAGCTTTTCCAAGAAGAACCCTTTAAAACAGCAGGTGGAATTGATCACCCATTTGTTTTAAATGATACAGCAACCATAAAAGTTGTTTTATCAGAAGCGACAACTGGCCGAACACTATCTGTAACAACAACCTCTCCAGCGATGGTTATCTATACCTCTAATGGCTATGATAATAAGACAAGTTTAAATGCTGAAAAGCCAATTGTACATAATGGGATTGCCTTAGAAACACAAATCTTACCAGATGCAATTCATCATGAAGGTTTTGGTGATATTATTTTGGCTGCTGGAAAAACATTTAGATCACAAACCATTTACCAAGCAGGTTTATTACAAGAATAAGAGAAAGGAGGAGCCTATGTTATTAGCAATCGATACATCAAATAAAACATTAGCAGTCGCTTTAGTCGATCAGTCTACTATCGTTGGTGAAACAATTATTGAAAATACTTTACAACATAGCACACAACTAATGCCAACTATTGAAGAATTATTAAAAGCTAGTCAGACAAACATTAAAGCTATCGACAAAATTGTAGTCGCACAAGGACCAGGATCATATACAGGCTTACGTATTGGTATTACTGTCGCTAAAACATTAGCAGTCGCATTAAAGAAACCATTAGTAGCGGTCTCAAGTTTAGCAGTCATTGCTGGGAATTGTCCTAAAGAAGAAGTAGGCGATCGATTGATTATTCCATTCTTTGATGCTCGTCGTAAAAATATCTTTACTGGCGCTTATCAATATGATGCAAAGGGGCATTTAGTAGAAGCACTTCCAGAACGCCATATTAGTTTAGCGACTTGGTTAGAGTATTTAGCAGCGAATGATGAAGCATATTATTTTGTAGGGAAATTACCACAAGAATGCTACGAGGAAATTAAGGACGCATTAGGTGAAAAAGTAAGTTTTGCAACCGCACCTCAAGCTATTCCAAGTGCTCAAACATTAGCTTTATTAGGGCAAAACCAAGCCCCAGTTGATGCGCACACTTTTGTACCCGTCTATTTAAAATTAGCAGAAGCAGAAGAAGTTTGGTTAGCCAAAAATCCTGATTCTGAGGTGACTACTTATGTGGAGCGCATTTAAAATAGTGATGCAAAAACTTATGCATCAAATGATTGATGGAATGTATATGGATGAGGAGGATTATCAACTACTTAGAAGGCGATTAGCTTTTACTGGTAGGTTGGTTCCTCTTTATTCGGGAGAAGAAGCATTCATGCGTTTGGCTAAAAGAGAAGAGTATGGGGATATTTTTCGACTGGAGCAATTAGCTTATGACGGCAAATCTCCATGGCATAAAGAGATGTTTTATAAGGATTTGAACCGTAATCCACGTACAATTTATATTATTATGGAGTATAATGGTGAGAAAATTGCTTTTTTGGGTGCTAGAACAACTGATGGGTATGATCTTCATATTAGTAATATTTGTGTATTGCCCCAGTATCGCTGTTTAGGATGTGCTAGTGCATTAATTGTCCAGTTAGTGCAGTTTGCTGAAATTTTAGCAAAAAAAGAAATCACATTAGAAGTTCGTCAATCAAATAGTAAAGCCATTCGACTCTATCAAAGAATGGGCTTTATCAAAACCGGTATTAAACCAGAGTACTATCAGCCAGAAAAGGAGGATGCAATTGAAATGACATTTGAATTACAAAGAGCTCTATGATTGAAACAACACAAAAATCGTATTCATTTCAACGCTTATTACCTACTAATCGGCAAAAATTAGCGAAAAATATTTATCACTTAGTACAGGATAATTATCAAGTAGCTTCAAATTGGACAGTTGCTGGATTTGAATCAGATTTACAAGAAGAATCAAATAAGTATTATGGCGTTTATTATGCGGAAGAATTGGTCGGCTTTGTAGCTTATCAAGTGGTCTTGGATGAAGCGACGATTACCAATATTGTGGTGGAAAAAGAGCATCAACAAAATGGTTTGGCGACTTCATTATGGCAAAAGTCCCAAAAAGATTTAGAAGAAAAGGGGATTGAGACCGTCTTTTTAGAAGTACGTGAATCAAATCTTGCTGCTAGGCAGTTCTATCAATCAACTGGCTTTGAATCTTATTATCGTCGTAAAGACTATTATCATGAGCCAAAAGAGGATGCTATTTTATACCGATATGATATCTAATATAGAAATGAAGAAGGTGAAAAAATATGAATAAAGAAGAAAGCAAAAAGACATTGATTTTAGCGATTGAATCAAGTTGCGATGAGACAAGTGCGGCGGTTATTGAGAATGGGCGTGTGATTAAATCAAATATTGTTGCTTCACAAATTAAGTCACATATGCGTTTTGGGGGTGTTGTGCCAGAGATTGCTAGTCGTCATCACGTTGAACAAATCACGCAAATTATCGAAGAATCATTAGCGGAAGCTGAAGTTACTCTAGATGACCTGGATGCGATTGCGACAACTTATGGTCCTGGCTTAGTAGGGGCTTTGTTGATTGGGATTTCTTCAGCCAAAGCTTTAGCATTAGCTAGTGGTAAGCCATTAATTGCGGTGAATCATATGGCTGGACATATTTATGCTAATCAATTAGTAGAAGAATTAAGCTTTCCATTAATGGCTTTAGTGGTTAGTGGTGGACATACGGAATTAGTCTATATGCCAGAAGATGGTGTCTTTGAGATTATTGGTGAGACTCGTGATGATGCGGCTGGTGAAGCTTATGATAAGATTGGTCGTATTTTAAACTTACCATATCCAGGTGGTAAGAAGATGGATGAATTAGCACATATGGGGCAAGACGTTTATCATTTCCCACGTGCGATGATTCGTGAAGACAATCTTGATTTTAGCTTTAGTGGATTAAAATCAGCGGTGATTAATCATGTGCATAATGCCAAGCAAAAAGGTACAGAGATTGTACCAGAAGACTTAGCTGCTAGTTTTCAAGCAAGTGTTGTCGAAGTTTTAACGACTAAAACAGCTAAAGCTCTAGAACAGTATCCTGTGAAGCAATTAGTATTAGCAGGAGGCGTTGCAGCTAATAAAGGATTGCGTACAGCTCTAGGTGAATTAATGGCAGAAAAGTATCCAAGTGTTCGCTTTTCAATTCCACCATTATCACTTTGCGGGGATAATGCAGCTATGATTGGAGCAGCAGCTTATACTGAATATTGTAAGGGGCATTTTGCTTCCAATGATTTGAATGCAGTTCCAGGATTAGAATTAGGAGAATAATAACGAGCCTTTAACCTTAGTGTTAAGGGCTTTTTTTGGTGTGAAAATATGAAAACAGTTTGCTAAGCGCTATGATTTGTTACGAGCTATTTATAAGGTTATTACTTAAATGTGAAGTAGGAATGTCTGATAAAAAGTATATATTAAAAAATAATTAAGACGTATTAAAATGGGTTGATTTTAAATAAGACATACTATATCATATAATTAATAAATAAAACGTATTATTTAAATCGATTTTTCCAATAAAACGTATTAATAAGGAGTGTTAAAGGTGAAAAGAGTATATGATTTCCGTGAAGGTCAAGCGTCAATGAACCAATTATTAGGTGGTAAGGGTGCTAATTTAGCAGAGATGACTAATTTAGGTTTGCCAGTACCAACTGGATTTACCATTACAACTAGTGCTTGTATGGAATATTTAGAAAAAGCTCAAGGTTTAACAACAGCATTAATGCAAGAAATTAATGCAGCCATTTGCCGTTTAGAGGAAAGAACAGGTAAAGGATTTGGAGATAGTAAGAATTTATTATTAGTATCTGTGCGTAGTGGGGCTAGAGTGTCAATGCCTGGAATGATGGATACCATTTTGAATTTGGGTTTAAATGATCAAACAGTTGAAAGTTTTGCCGAAAAGACTTCACTAGCATTTGCTTATGATTGTTATCGTCGCTTATTACAAATGTTTGCAGATGTCGTATATGGCATTAGTCCACAATATTTTGCAAGTGAGATTGAAGAATTAGAGATGACTTATCATAAAGATTTATTAGATTTTAATCAAAAAGAATTTGCTGAATTAATCACTCGTTTTAAAAAAATATATACAGATAATGGCCAAATTTTCCCACAAGAACCAGTTGATCAATTAACAGAAGCTGTACAATCAGTTTTTAAATCTTGGAATAATCACCGTGCACAAGTCTATCGTCGTTTGCATAAGATTCCGAATGATTGGGGTACTGCTGTCAATGTGCAAGAAATGGTCTTTGGAAATAGCGGAGCAAATAGTGGGACTGGTGTAGCATTCACTCGTAATCCAGCAACTGGTGAAGCTAAAGTGTATGGCGAATTTTTAAGTAATGCACAAGGAGAAGATATTGTTGCAGGAATTCGCACCCCAGAAAAGATTAGTGAATTAGCTGATTCAATGCCTAAAGTGTATCAAGAATTTACAGAAGTTTGTAAGCGTCTGGAAGCACATTACTTAGATATGCAAGATATTGAATTCACTGTTGAAAATGGCAAATTATATTTATTACAGACACGTACCGGTAAACGTACTGCTAAAGCCACTGTTAAGATTGTTGTGGATTTAGTTCGTGAAGGTGTTATTTCAAAAGAAGAAGGCCTAATGCGTGTTAAACCAGAATTATTAAATCAATTATTACATCCAGTCTTTTCACCAAAAGCTTTAAAAGTAGTTGATATCTTAGCAAAAGGTCTACCAGCAAGTCCAGGGGCAGCAACTGGTAAGGTTGTCTTTACAGCAACTCGTGCTAAAGAATTAACGGAATTAGGTGAAAAAGTTATCTTAGTGCGTCAAGAGACATCTCCTGAAGATATTGAAGGAATGGTCTTAAGTCAAGCTATTGTAACGAGTCGTGGTGGGTTAACTAGTCATGCAGCGGTAGTCGCTCGAGGCTTAGGAACTTGTTGTGTAGTTGGGTGTGGCGATTTACAGGTGGATGAACAAAAGGGAGAATTTCATGTTCATGGAAAGACATATACAGAAGGTCAAGCAATTTCTGTTAATGGGAATACTGGTGAATTATATCTAGGAATTATTGAAACGGAATTAATGGAAGTGGATGAAACTTTCTATACATTAATGACTTGGGCGGATGAAGTTAGTCAATTAGGAGTATGTGCCAATGCGGAAACCGTTAAAGATTTAACAACCGCTCTTCAATTTGGAGCAAAAGGTGTTGGCTTAGCACGTACGGAGCATATGTTCTTTGCATCTGAACGTCTATTGGAGATGCGTCGAATGATTTTAGCTGAGACTCCTGAAGAAAAACAACAAGCTTTAGCAACCTTGTTAAGTTATCAACAACAAGATTTCTATGATATGTTTGCGATTACTAAAGAAAAATCATTAATCGTCCGCTTATTAGATCCACCAATGCATGAATTTTTACCACAAACAGAAAAAGACATTATTGAAGTGGCCGATAGTCTTGCTAAACCGGTCACTAAAGTCAAAGAAATGATTGCAACATTACATGAAACAAATCCAATGCTAGGCCATCGTGGTTGTCGCTTAGGGATTACTGAACCAGGAATCTATCAAATGCAAGCAGAAGCGATTATTCGTAGTTGTATTGCTCTAACAAAAGCAGGAATTAGTGTTAAACCAAAAATTATGATTCCGTTAATTGGTGGAGTAGCAGAATTAGTAGCGACTAAAACCATTATTGTCGAACGAATTAATGAATTATTTGCTGAACTAAACAGTGAAATCCCATACGAAATCGGTACGATGATTGAGATTCCTCGCGCTTGTTTAATTGCTGACAAATTAGCCGAACATGTTGATTTCTTTAGTTTTGGTACGAATGACTTAACGCAATTAACATATGGTTATTCAAGAGATGATGTAGCGAAATTTATGCCAGAATATATTGAAAAACATATCTTGCCACATGATCCATTCCAAACAGTTGATGAGGAAGGAGTGGGTGAGTTAATGCGCATTGCTGTCGAAAAAGGCCGTCAGACTAATCCAAGTTTAAGCATTGGGGTTTGTGGTGAAGTTGGTGGTGACCCAGATTCAATCCAAGTTTTCCAAAAGATTAAAGTTGATTATGTTTCTTGTTCACCATACCGAATTCCATTAGCTCGTTTAAGCGTAGCCCAAGCAGCTATTCAAGCAAAACAAAGGTAGACTCTTAAGAAATTATGAAGAAATGCTATAAGCTAGTATTTCATAAGGGGTTCGCCTTGTTTCTTAATAAGACGTATAATATAATGGAATTATACGTCATATACAGAAAGAGGATTTATCGTGGAATTTTCAGAAAGACAGAAAAAAATTATCCAAATTGTAAAAGAAAATGAGCCTATTACAGGTAGTGAGATTGCCGCAAAATTAGGTTTATCTAAGCCGACTTTGCGCAGTGATTTAGCATTATTGACGATGACTGAAGTTTTAACTGCCCGCCAAAAAGTAGGGTATATTTATGCTGGTAAAGCTAGTGAACCCATCTTACAAAATCATTTATATGAATGTCGTGTTGAGGATTTGATGATTGCGCCAGTCTTTATCACATCAGAAGATACATTGAAAAATGCGGTGACAGAATTATTTATCCGTGATGTTGGATCATTGTATGTTATTAATGAAGAAAAGGAATTAATCGGTATTTTATCGCGCAAAGATTTATTGCGAGCAAGCTTGAATAATACTGATGATCATATTCCGGTAGCGATGATTATGACTCGTATGCCAAATATCGTGACGATTACTAAGGAGAAAAGTGTCTTAGAGGCGGGGGATTTAATTATGAGTCGCGAAATAGATTCATTGCCAGTCGTTGAAGCGGCTAATCCATTACATGTTATTGGAAAAGTTAGTAAGACCAATATTATGAATTACTTCATTCAAGAAGGTAAAAAGGTGGAAGGCTAAATGACAAAACAAATACTAAACCAAATAACTAGTGATACAAAAGAAGTAACATTATTCATTTTAAAAATAGTGCCAAGAAATCTCCGAAGCTTTAGCTTCGTGGGATGAATTGTTGTATCAAGATATTTTTGATACAATCATTATTGAGGGATATAAAATGAATTGTTGGAAAAGTGGAAGCCATAATAACTATTTGTTACAATATCATCTAATTTTTGTATGTAAATATAGAAAACGATTGCTATCAAATAAGTGTGTAGCAGATGATATCAAGTTATTATCACAATAAACATAAGGTCGTCATAAAATATGTCGAAACAGATAAAGACCATATACACTATATGATTGAAACAAGACCGAATATAAACTTATCAAATCTTGTAAAGACAATAAAATCATATACAACATATACTATATGGAAAAAATATTCACACTTATTAAGAAAACATTTTTGGAAAGAAAAAACATTTTGGACTGATGGGTATTTTATTTGTTCAGTGGGAAATGTAAGTGAGGAAACCCTAAAAAAATATATAGAAAAG
>NZ_FOGF01000038.1 GCF_900111135.1 Granulicatella balaenopterae
TTATACTTTTATCATTTAGGGTAATGGAGCCTTTCTGGTTATTTGTTGTATAGCTTTTCTTAGTTTTTTTAGCTGACTTGAATTTAGGGAATCCAGCCTTTTTATCTCTAAAAAAATTCTTGTATGCCGTTTGTAAATTCAACTGAACATTAGCTAAAGCTAGGCTATCTACTTCCTTTAGGTAAGGGTAGTCTTTTTTATACTGGGCAGGTGTTGTTTTCAATGATTCTTTTGTTTCTCTGTAATAATCAATCTTGTCTGATAACATTAAGTTCCATATTTTTCTACAACAACCGAATGTCTTTTGCAATAATTCTTCTTGATTTTTATTGGGGTAGATTCTATACTTGATAGCTTTATTATAGTTCATTATTTACAACACCTCCTAACCTTGCTTTTCTATATATTTTTTTGATGATATTGTCACAAATAGTTATTATGGCTTCCACTTTTCCAACAATTCATTTTATATCCCTCAATAATGATTGTATCAAAAATATCTTGATATAAGAATTCATCCCACAAAGCTAAAGCTTCGGAGATTTCTTGGTACTATTTTTAAATAAGTCTTACTAGTGTTAAAGTTTTTAAGTTCTGGAATTAAATTTTTTAAGTTCAGCTTTTTTAAATTTTTACTAATAAAAAAAGCACTCCCTATTAAGAGAGTACTAATTCGTTTTAATCGTGGTGATAACTTAAATAATAAAAGCCTGAAACAAAGACTGCCCCGCCAATAATATTCCCTAAATATACTGGAATAAAATTATACAAAAAGTCCATCCAAGTAATACTTCCTTCAAAAATAGCTGCCGGAATTACAAAGGCATTTGCTACGCTATGTTGGAAACCAATTGCAACAAAGACCATTACTGGAAACCAAATCCCTAATATCTTACCAGCACTATCTTTAGCTCCATAACATAACCATAAAGCTAAACCAACAAACCAATTACAACCAATGCCTGAAACAACGGCTTGCCAAAAACTAACACTCACTTTATGCTGCGCCACATGAATCACATATTCTTGATACACGCCACTATGCGTTAAGCCTACAAAATGTCCAAAGAAATACGCTACAAAGATTGCTCCAACAATATTCGCTAAAGTAATCACAAACCAATTTTTTACTAAATCAAGTAAACTAACTTTCTTAGCAAAATAAGCGCTACTAACTGCCATCATATTCCCAGTAATTAATTCCCCTCCAGCTAATAAAATAACAACCAAACCAATCGGAAAGACACTTGCTCCTACCAAACTAGCAATACTTGGTAAATCGAGTGCAATCGATGCCCCCACTCGAATATACGCCAAATACCCTAAAGAAATCATCGCCCCTCCAATAAAACCTAATATTAATTTTGCTATCAATGTTTTTTCGATTTTTTTCGTTCCTATTTCAATACTCGTTTCTAAAATTTCACCCGGATTTAACATGTACGAATCTCCTTATTTTTTTAATTTTATCTTTGTTATTTTACTATACTTTAGGCATTTCTTCAAAATAATTTTTCATTTTTAAGATAAAAATAGGACTGATGACAAAATCACCAATCCTTTCTATTATTTCTGACTGCTCCCCTGGGCAAGCCCTTGGGGTTCTGATTATCAAGTGTAGCTTGTAATCGTACATCATTTTCAGACTTTGGAGTTACAAGTGTAAAGCTATTTAATTCAGAACTTTCATTACCAAGCAGTAAGGCGACCACATTAGCGATAAATTTCTGCTTTTCAGCAAGGAAGTACAATCAATCTCCCTTATTATCATATGCATAGCTTATATATTCATTCCATGCTATTATCAAATCAAAGAGAAACGGCTTTCATCCCACACGCATACATGTGGGGTTTCGCCGCAATTTTATAACTCACGACGTCCTTCAATCGCTCTAAATAAAGTCATTTCATCTGCATATTCAATATCACTACCGACTGCTAAACCATGTGCTAGGCGTGTTACTTTGATACCTGATGGTTTGATTAAGCGTGATAAATACATCGCTGTTGCTTCTCCTTCTGCCGTTGCATTAGTGGCAATAATAACTTCTTCAATTTCTGCTTCTTGCAATCTTTTAATTAAAGTCGCAATATTAATATCTTCTGGACCGGTACCCTCCATTGGTGACAATACGCCATGTAAGACATGATACATACCACGAAATTCACGCATACGTTCCATTGACATCACATCACGCGAATCTTCAACCACTAAGACTTTCGTATGGTCTCTTGTAGTATCGCGACAAATCTCACAAGGATCTTCTTGGGTAATATTGCCACAAACCGAACACATGCGTAAATCTCGCTTACAACTAATTAAAGCATTAGCGAAATTCATCACAGCTTCTTCTTCCATATCCATGCTGAAAAAAGCAAGTCTGGCAGCTGTTTTAGCACCAATACCTGGTAACTTCATATAACTGTCAATTAAACGTGCAATTGGTTCAGGATATTGCATTGCTTTCCACTTCCAATCTTATTAAAATCCAGGGATATTTAATCCTTTAGTAAATTGACCCATTGTTGATTCTGTTTTTGCTTCTACTTGTTGTAAAGCATCATTAACAGCCATCATTACTAAATCTTGTAATAATTCTACATCTTCAGGATCAACAGCTTCTTCTTTAATTGCTACATTAGTAATTTCACGTTTTCCATTAACAGTTACTGTTACCATGTCGCTTTGAGATTTCCCTACAAATTCTTCTTCGTGTAATGCATTTTGAGCATCCACCATTTGTTTTTGCATTTTTTGCATTTGTTTCATCATACCTTGCATATTTCCCATTCCACGCATTTAAAGCGCCTCCTTTGTTTGATTATTCTTCTATGATATTAACGACTTCACTACCAAATAATTCTAGCGTATTTAATGCCATTTCATCAACTGGTGATTTTTCTGGTTGAACTAGTTCTTCTTGTATATCTTTTTCATCACCGACTTGACTTTCTGTAGCACTAGTTGCAGATTCTTCAGTTTTGTTTCGTCGTTTCTCCATTATATATTCTTGACGAATAGATTTCCATTGTTCTTTTAAGACACATACATAGCCTCCTGAATATTGGGCGATTCGTTCCATATACTGAATCATATTCGTTTGTAATTCTTGGTTTTGTTCAGCTGTGGCGCATAAGAACTCATATTCAAATGCTAAAACATAGCCATTAGGTCCTGCTGCTACTGGTTCTGAGGCTTTTAATAAAGCACTTTGCGTCACCGGTAAGCTTGCTAGGACGTCTCCCCAAATCTGTCTTAATAAGATTAAATCATCTTTCGTTGCACGATCTAATACTTTATAGATTTGCACCATATTCGGTTTAAAGTCTGCTGGTGCTTTACGGTTGACCACTTTTTTCGTAGCTTGCGCCGAAGCAGTTTGTTGAGCTGTGCCATTCATTCTTTGGGATTGTAATAATTGCTGCACTTGTTGTTGTAAAGCTTCTATTTGGTGTTGTAAAGCAATAGTATCTGCTGTCGATATTACTTGCTTTTCATTGTTTGCTGATGATTGTTGCATTACAGTTGCTTTTGATACTACATTTTGACTACTTAACTTGATGACTAAGACTTCTAAGCAAATAGTCGGTTTAGTCGTCACTCGCATATCTTGTTGTGTCTTATTCAATTCTTCAATAAATTGGTATAAAAACCTAGCATCAACCATTTTAGAAAAATCCACCACCGCTTGGCTACGTTGAACTTCCATCCCTGTTTGCATCACTAATAAGACATCACGACTAAATTCAATAAATTCTTCCACTAAACGATTAGCTTCTTTACCTGACGCTAGTAAATCTTGTAATTGTTTTAAAGCAGCTTGTGTATTATTTTCCATTAAATAAGTGGTAAACTCAATCATCATTTCATCCGTTAGACTTCCTGACACTTGAATCGCTTGTTCAAAACTAACGACCCCATCGCCAAATGAAATAACCTGATCTAATAAACTTAACGCATCACGCATTCCACCATTAGCAAAGCGAGCAATCACCGCTAAAGCTTTTGGATCATACTCGATTTGTTCTTTATCTAAAATATAGGCTAAACGCTTTTCAATCGCATCTAGTGTAATACGCTTAAAATCAAATCGTTGTGTACGTGAAATAATAGTCGCTGGAATCTTATGTGGTTCAGTTGTCGCTAAAATAAAAATAACATTTTTAGGTGGCTCTTCTAATGTTTTTAGTAAAGCATTAAAAGCACCTGTCGATAACATATGAACCTCATCGATAATATAGACTTTATATTCCGCTTCTGTTGGGGCGTAACGTGCTTTATCACGAATATCACGAATTTCTTCCACACCATTATTACTTGCCGCATCAATCTCAATAACATCGCCAAGAGTCCCATTCGTAATTGATTCACAGATTGCACAATGATTACATGGTTCGCCATTTTCTTGGTGCTGGCAGTTAATGGCTTTAGCAATAATTTTAGCTGCACTTGTCTTACCAGTACCACGTGGACCAGTAAATAAATACGCATGACTTAACTTATCTTTCATTAAGGCATTTTGCAGTGTTTTCGTAACAGCTTCTTGTCCGACCATATCTTCAAAAGATTGTGGTCGCCACGTTCTGTATAATGCTTGATAACTCATGATACTCCTCCTATTGATGTTTTATTTTATAATGATTTTTTGACCATTTCTGCTTGGCTTTCGCTAACAAAATGGCTTGGATTTTCTGTTGGTACTATTAATTGTAATTCATGTTTGGCTCTTGTACAACTAGTATACAGCATTAATTGTTCCATTGTTGATTGATAGTTTACTTCACTCACTTGAGTAAGTACTACACGGTCAAATTCTAAGCCCTTCACAATATCAATCGTTGAAACAATCCAACTATTACCAGAGTACTCACTACCATCCTCTAATAAGACCACACCATACTTAGCTAAAGAGGTTGCTAATTGACGAGCTTCCTTCATTGAACGACAAATAATGGCTGTTGTATTCCATTTTTCGCCGTCTGCTTGAATCACTTGTTCAATAATTTGTGGGTCTTCTTGATTTGATTGCCAATAAATAACCTCTTCACCTGTACGAGGGAATACATTACGATCTAAACGCCAATTCATAATGCCATTTGCACAACGCGTAATCTGCGCCGTACAACGGTAACTAATTTCTAATGAGCGATATTCTAATTGACGATCCGGGAAAGCCAATTTACTTAATTCTGGAAATTCACTCTCTAAATAGAAAATAGTCGTTCCTAAATTAAAGCCTTGGTGAGTATCTCCCACAACAGTAAATTTCGCTCTAAAATAATAATTTGATAAGGTAGCCATTAATAATAATGATACATCTTGCACTTCATCAATAAATAAGTGGCTATAACCATCATAACTACGCACAGGAGCAATTCTTGTCGCTAAATATAGTAAGACTCGCACGCCCTCTGCAGTTACAAGATATTGGCCTTCTTCACTCTTTTTAATTGGCAAAGCGCTATTTAATGGACGATTTTTCGCTTGATGCAGTTGTTTTGCTTTAGGCATAATTTGTTGTAAATGCTTTGCAACATTCACAAAAGCAAAATTCTCTATTTGTTCTTCAATGCTTTCAACATCTTTTTTGAAAATCTTACGTCCAATAAATTGATAATAATCTGACTCGCCATTAAATTCTTCCTCACGAGTTAAGACTTCTAATTGACCTGGGGAAATCATTTCATAATAACGTTGCGCACGTTGCGAGACAAAAAATTTATTTAAGCGTCGTTTTAAATTCTTTTGTAAAGCTGTTTGAATCAAGGTTAATTGCTGATGTAAATTTAATGTTGGATTAATTTGTTCGCATAATTTCTGAAAATCACGTTGCGAGAAAATCTTTACTCCACGAATCGTAAGTGGTTGAAAATAAATATCCCCTAATTGACAAGTATCCATATAGTCACCAATTACAGCTAACCAATCTTCATCTAATAAATAAGCATATTTTTGATCATAAGCAATCTTATGATGTCCTGCTACTATAACATGTTGGTCTAAGTGGAATCTTTCAAATAATTCCATTGTCTTTTGCCAGATGGTCTTTTGATATAATTCACTCCCCGTTAAACTAGGAATAACATGTGAAATATATTTTGCAAATAATTGGTTACGTGATAATAATAGCATATCATTCATATGTTGTTTTTTCGCTTGATACATAATATAAGCAATGCGTTGTAATAAAATCGTTGTCTTACCACTTCCTGCACAACCATCAACAATTAACCAATCTTTTTGGCGATGACGAATAATTTCATTTTGTTCCTTTTGAATCGTTGCTGTAATGCCTTCTAAATGTCCTTCTTTATTAGATGAGGCACTTAACGTTTCCATTAAGCGTGATTCTTGATTATCCACATCATAAATTGATTGAATTTCTTTTTTTCTAATAACAATATCTCTTTTTAAATACGCATGCGCTAGTTGTTTTCCATTTGGTGTTTCGTATTCTAATTCACCAAGTGTTCCTTCATAAAACAAGCTAGCAATCGGTGCACGCCAATCATATATTTCTACTTCATCATTTTCACCAAAGAAAGTTGTTGGTCCAATATACATTGACTCCATGCCCTCTTCACCTTCAAAAGAAACATCAATCCTACCAAAATAAGGTGAATTTTGTAACTCTTTTAATTGTTCAATGGTGTGTGTTACAAACTCTTGTCGCTCTTGATCTAAACTATCCTCCGCTAGACGTTGCTCTTCAAAGTCTACACGTTGATTCATATCTTGGATAATCTCTTCAAGATGCAAAGTTTCGTCTTTCCATGCTTGATTTTTCACCAGAGTGCCTCCTAACACATACTATACTACTTGATTTATTCTATAAAAATAGACTGGAACATTTGCCCAGCCTAGTAGTATTTATACAAAAATATATGGCACATAGCGAACGTTACTTATAGCTGCTTCCTTCCGGACCTGACTCGATTCATAAGTTCACTATTGCCACATAGCCTTTCGGCATCTATTATTATATAAAAAATCTGATAAACAATCAAGGGTTTATCAGATATATTTTTATCAAATTTTCTAGAGAGATAAACTTTTGTGCCATTTCTAGTTAGTGTTCTATTATTAGCTACTATCAACTAACGTCTAATTAATTATTATAGCACGAAAGTCAATCATCTATTAACCCCATTTGACAAAGAGCCTAAAAACCCCTCTAAAGCTAGCTGAATATAACTAACTTTAGAGGGATATCAAAATTAGAAAATTTATTTTTTTAATTCCCAAGCTTTAAAATTATGATGTGAGACTTGTTTATCAACGGGTGGTAGTTGCATATAATCGCCATAATCCGCTCTTAGTATTTGATCATAACCGATAGGGATTTTATAATACTTACCACAAAATTCCCAATCAATTGCTTCTTTAAACCATTCTGTTTTAATGGTTGGTTTTTTCATTGATTTATACATTAAGAAATCACAATATTCTCCATCAATTTTTCTTGTTTTGGCTAATTCATCAATTGCTTTGACATAAGAATGAACATCTTTTAAAGAATACGCTGCTAGAGCGCCATATCGCATGATATTTTCTAGTGGTTTTCCTTCTGCTTTAACGCCTTCAAAAGAATAACTACATAATTGAGATTTTTTAATAAGGGTTGACATTTCTTGTTCAAACTCTTTATCTTCAATATGTCCATCAATTGGGAAGATATCAATATATACTCCTAATTTTGAATCCAGTCGAATACCATTTTCTAATAAATAAGTATCTTTATCGATAATTTTCATAAATGGATACATATAAGATGGATCATTATGATATGATTTTAAGCCGAATTTTTCATTATCGTGTTCTAATAAATAGGATTGTAATTTTTCATACTGATCTCTAAATAACCAAATATCAATATCATCATCCCATGGGATGAAGCCTTTGTGTCTCACTGCTCCAATTAATGTTCCATATGATAAGAAATATTGAATTCCTTCTTTTTCACATATTTCATGAATATAATCTAAAATAGCTAATTCCATTCTTTGCAATTCTTCAATATCCGTTATTTCACACATTTGGCATTGCGGACTATTTTTATACTCATTACATAATGAAACCCCATAAACAACTACCATCCAAAATAGAATGTTAATAAAGTTTGTTGAGTAAAAAATAATACTTTCAAATAGTTGGCCCGTTAGAATACCAAAGAATAAAATCATATATAAAGACTTCTCTTTTTCGACATTTATCCATAAGAATTTTAAAAACTCTACGGATACATAAACAATCGTAATGGTAAAGGCCACCAAGCCTAACGCTCCACTTGCTACAAATAATGTTAAGAAAATATTATGAAAGTTACCACCGATTAATGAATTTTCAATCGTATATTTATTAAAGAAGTCATTATAATGGCTTTGTAAGTTTCTAGTTCCATATCCAAAAACTGGTTTTTCTAAGCCCATTACTAAACCATTTTCCCAAATATACATACGACCGCTCGAAGTTGATTCAGATATACGAACTGTTAATTCCTCTTTTTTAGATGATTCTTTTTTTTCGGTGAAATTTAATTTACTATCTGTGTAATCAATTGTAATAGTTTCACTCGTTCCTAATTGTAAATAACTAGATACGATGCTATTGATTCCTACCATTGCAACTACAAATACACCTGTTAATAAAACAATTCTTTTTATTTTTTTGATAATTGATAAATCTTTATGGATAAACACCACATATAAAGCAATCATCACAACACTACTAATCATCGCTCCACGGCTTTGTTGGAAGGCAATATTGATGATTTGACAGATGATATTATATTTAATGAATTTTGCGTATTTCATTTGTTTAAAAATTAATACTAATCCCAGCAAAATACTAGCATAAGCCAAAATAGATGTACTATTTGGATTAACGAATCCCCATATTCTACCATCAACCAAACCAAAATATACTGTACTACTAAGTCCAGAAGGTTGCCAATAAATCGTTAATCTAAATATAACCATCACTAATGTAAATACAAATAATAAAAAGGATGCTACTTGTGTACAATAGGCAGTAAACATCATTATTTTATCGATTGTCTTTTTATTAAGCGGTACTAATAACCACATATATGAGCACATAAAAATAATTTCAATAATATTTCCAGTAAAATTATATTGATAATTAACAATTGCTGTTATCAGTTGCGATGCAATAATTCCCATCGTCACAATTAAATACCTGCGATAACCATCACTTTTTTTTAAATTCATAAAAACGGCAAGCATTACTATTACAAATACCGCTGCTGTTGCTAATTTATAAAATATGCCTAATGTGCTATAAAGAATTTTACTCATACTAAAAATTGACAGTATAATAAATAGGCATTTTATATAAAATTCCATTTGAAAAATTAACTCTTTTGCTTTTGTCATCATTCCGCTCCTTTTTTGCGTTTAACAATTTTTTGATATAATTTCCGATTAAACAATAATATTGTTAACGCTATTTTTCTATTGTTAGTAAATAGCGGATCTTTTAAAATTTGCCAATATGATGATTTGATTTTTCTTTCTAAGCTTATACATTTTTGTTCATTGATATCTCCAAAAGCAACCAACTTATCATATACTTCTAAATCAGCCCAATTTTTTCTATTTACTAATTCTTTATTCAATGCCGGATAGTGGCTTATCACTTGTTGATAAATATATTCATACGCTTTAATCGTGTCAAAGACATAACTTAAATCAACACTCTTCGTAGCACTGCCTTCTCTTTGAAAATAAGCATATAACACTTGATTTACGAAGATGGTGTTAATATCTTCCTTTAGATATAATTGTGTTAAAAACATTGCATCTTCTGCTAATTTTAACGATACATCAAATTCTAAATCTGCTAGTATCTCCTTACGTATTAACTTAGCAACCGGAAACATTGAGACCTTTTCCGTTCGGAGCATCTCTTTTAAGGTTTGTTCATTATCCCAAATTTCTATAGTTCTATTTTCTTCCTCTTGAAAAGAAAACACTTGCTGATGCGTTCCTTCTAATCGAGCGATGGCTACATCAGCATTGTATTCTTGACTATATGTAAATAATAATTCAATCATATCATTTTTTATATAATCATCTGCATCAATAAATAACACATATTCCCCAGTAGCATGCCTTAAGCCTATATTTCTAGCATTTGAAGCTCCACCATTTTCAATATGGATAATATTTATACGTTGATCACGCTTGCGGTATTGTTCCGCAATCTCCCCCGTTAAGTCACTAGAGCCATCATTAACTAAGACAATCTCTAAATTAGTGTATGTTTGCTTTAGTAATGAATCCAAGCAATGAGCTATATATGGTTCAACATTATACATTGGAATAATGACACTAATTTTTTTCTCCATAATACTCTCCTTGATACATCTTATAACCATGATCCAAATCTAATAACACGGCATCATGGTGAGCGACTTGTTTATCAACTGGGGGTGGTGTCATATAATCTCCAAATGCCGTCTTCAAGTAGCTATCATAGCCAACTGGTAAAGGCATCTCTGTTCCTTCAAATGGCATAAAGACACTTGACTCAAAAGCTTCAATTGGATATTTCTTTTTCATATAATAAGGTCCAGAACATAATTCTGTAATCCCATCACTTTCTTCTCTAGTATATTTCGTCATTTCTTTTTCGGCTTTTTTCCAAATCTTATAACGAGCTTTTTTACAAGAAAATATACCCAGTAATGTCTTACTACCCCATTTCATCATACCCCCATGCTTTTCGGGAATAGTCTGCGCACAAAATAGCGAATAAATTAATGCCCAAGTTTTTTGCTTTTTACGCGCTTTTTCATTTTTTGGATAATAATCAATTGGAATAATATCCAAAGCTAATCCATGAGGCATATCTAAATCTTGTTGGTAGGGCTTAATGCAAGTTGTCTCTTTGTCACGAATGGTAATAAACAAATTACGATCAACATAATCCTTATCGCTCTTTGATAAAAAGTAACGACTATCAGCTTCTTTAGGCCAAAGTTTTGCCAACTTCTCATAATCTTTTCTTGGCATAAAGAAATCTAAATCGTCATCCCAAGGAATAAATCCACCGTGACGTAAAGTACCAATCGCACCTCCCCCACATAAGTAGCATAATAAATTGTACTGTTTACAAAATGTTACAAAATATTCTGCCATTTCTAAACTTTTCTCTTGAATTGGTTCCATCATTGTCATCCTATCTCTTAAATATTCCATTTTGCCGCTGTTTTAAACGGGGTTAAGGTATCTTCTTCAAAGAATCGATAAATATCTTTTACATCTTCTATCGGTTCTGCTTCATGAACAATCATTTGCAGACGTCCATGAATAGAAGGGCGAGCCATCAATTCAGTTGCTCTTTCAAAATCTTCACGACCTGATCTTGAGCTACCAACCCAAGTTAAGCCTTTTTCTAAAATATCACGTGTGTTTAATGGGACTTCTAATTCACTAACACCCATCATAATGACTGTCCCTTGTGGTTTAATGTATTTAATGATATCACGATAGGCATCTCCTGTCGCTTCACCACCCACACATTCAAAAGCATGATCAAAAGTAAATCCTTCTGGTAATTCGCCAACATCATATAATTCATCCACAAATGAGAATAAACGCAATTTCTCAGAATGTTTACCTACAACAATAATGGTCGACTCTGGATATAATTCTTTTAGTAAAGTTGCAACTACATATCCTAAACTACCTGACCCCCAAACAACAATACGTTCCTTAACGCTTGAAGATACTTTTTCAAAACGATTAATCGCATGACATCCAACTGATACAAATTCAGAAATAGCTGCCACATGACTTGGAACATTATCATATTTTACAACACGATCAATTGGGATCGTCACAAACTCACGCATAAAGCCATCAAAGCCACTTGATAAAAAGTGTGTTCCCGGTACATAGTTTTCATAAAATTCACCATCAAATTCAAATCCTTTTGGCGGTTGGTTAGGAATCATGACCACTTTATCACCTGCTTTATAGGTACCTGTTTCATCGTGAACAACCACCCCACAACATTCATGGATTAAAGCCATTGGTAATTTCTTTTGTAAAATCTTTTGTGCACGTTTACCTTGATAGTAACGTTGGTCAGCATGGCATAAAGCAATATAATCAGGACGTACTACTACTTGTCCTGATTGTTCTAATGAAACATCTTCATATTTTACTGAAAACGAAAACGGTCTAACTAATTGGTAAACTCTATTTATCATTGTCAATCTCTCCTAACATCGCTTTGGCAATTTTTAAATCAGTCACTGTTGTAATTTTAATATTTGAATATTCACCCTTCACTAAACCTACAGCACGCTCATTTAATACAAATACCTTACAAGCATCTGTTAAGATTTTTTGCATATCACTTGTTAGTGAGTAGAATAAATCTTCAAAAGCTGCAATTTTAAAGGTTTGCGGTGTTTGACCTTGGAACATATTAGCCCGATTTGGAATTGACGTAATTGTCTTACCATCAGTTGACTCAACAATCGTATCATTAGCCATCACGACTGTATCACAAACATCATATTCTTTCATAGCTTCGATATTATCCATAATCATACGATATGATACAAACGGACGAACCGCATCATGTGTAATTAACATATCATCTGCTGCCAGCTCTTTTGTTGTTTTGATATCTTTAATAATATTTAAAATACTATCATTACGATCTTTACCACCTGATACAACAGCAATACGCTCAATATGTGCTGGTAAATGTTTTTTGACTAAATCATTAAAGTAAGTAATCCAACTTGGGTGAACCGCCACATAAACTACATCGATTGATGGTACAAATAAAAACTTCTCAACAGTGTGAATAATAATTGGTTTTTCACCTAACATTAAAAATTGTTTTGGCATATCTTGAATACCCATACGTGTTCCTGTACCACCTGCTAAAATTCCTGCAAAAATCATTTTATGTTAATCTCCTTTTTCTTTATTCTATTTTTAATCTACTAAATACATACTCATATCTTCACGTTGCTGTAGTAATGGGTATGTTTGTACTGTTGGTTTACCCATTAATGTACGAATTGAATTTGCTTTTTCTAATAATTCACGATCATCGGCATATGAATAATAAATGTTTTCCCCCATATTATTTGTTAAGCTAAAGCCATGTTCTGTAATAAAGATTTGTGTTAAATTATCAAAAGCTGGCGCATATGAATTTTTAAGCGTTAAGGCTTGTTTAATTGGTACATCGGTTCTAACATTTTTACTCATTGCTTGCATAATCTCTTCATATTTTGTAACGGCATTAATGCTCATTAATTTTTCAGCCAAAGCTTCAATAACAATTCTTTGACGTTTTTGACGACCATAGTCACCTTCAGGATCATCATAACGCATACGAGCAAAACGCAAAGCACTTTCTCCGTCTAATAATTCTGTCTTACCTTCTTCAAAATGGCGTCCTTCATAAGTGAATGTTAAAGGACTAGTCACTTCAATCCCCCCTACTGCATTCACAAAGTCCATTAAGCCTTCCATATTAATTTCTACATAGAAATCAATTTCCGTATCTAATAATTTTTCTACTGAATCTGCAGCCATTTTCACTTGACCAAATGCATACGCGTGATTAATTTTATCATAGTAATTTTTTCCCACAATCTCAGTATATGTATCACGTGGAATACTTAATAATTGTGATTTTTTCGCTGAAGGATTCAATGTTAATAATAACATCGTATCTGAACGGCCATTATCCACTCCACGACCATATGCGCCATTATCGATACCTAATAATAAAATATTAATTGGTTTAGCATTTTTAATAATCTGATTTGCTTCTTCGTTGGTACGATTACCAACATCACTAGTAATAATATCTGCAGTATTGTTTAGCGTTTGAATTTTTGTTAAAACATACGCACTTGAAATTACAACAAAAAATAGAGCTAGACTTACAACCATCATCAACACTTTTTTACGTTTCTTTTGTTTTCTTCTTGTTTTTCTTGAGTATTCTGTATTTCTCATTCTAATATCCTCTCCACAATCTGATTATTGATCACCTTACCATTCCACAACTTGATTCCTATCATGTGATAGGGGGTTAGTCATTACTTTTTTAAACATCACTTGACGAAACTGTTTGTGATGCGTCAACGGATGGTATTTGACTTTCTTCGCTTATTGAGGAATCCTCTGATACTTCACTTGAAGGAGTTTGCGCTTCTTCACTTGATGAAGATTCACTCGGTGTTGGCTCTTTACTTTCTGATTCAACTGGTTTTTCCGGTATCACTGGCTTTTCAGATGAACTTTCTGACTCAGCTGGTGCTTCTGGTATGACTGGCTCTTCAGATGAACTTTCTGACTCCACTGGTCTTTCTGGAGTAACCGGCACTTGTGGTCTAGTTGGTACTTGTGGTCTAATTGGCACTTCTTGTCTAACTGGCGCTTGTACCTCAACTGGTTCCTCTGATTCAACAAATGGTGTTTGTGGCACATCACTTGAGCTTGGCATTGGCGCTGTTTGTACTTCTTTTGTTTCAATATGTTTCAAAGAAGTAATTTTATCTAAACCAAGTGTTTCTCTTAAATGATTTGAGACACGCAAACGTTCTTCATCAGTAACAGCATAATAATAAATACCATCAATCATCACACCTTCTCCATGAATTTCTTCACGTTCAAAATTGGTTAAAGCTGTATTATTATTCATTTTAATATCAAGTAAGGTATCAATCGTTAAATTCGTACGAACAGATTTTTCTAATGTTTTTAGGATATCTTCATATTTTGTAATGCTACCAATTGATAATAATTTTTCAACCATTTTTTGGATAACATATTGTTGGCGTTTTTGACGACCAAAGTCACCTTCCGGATCATCATAACGCATACGGGCATAACGTAAAGCAGCTTCACCATCAACATGGCGTGGTTGATCTTTTACAAATGATTCACCTTCATAAGTAAAGCTTAATGCTGGAATGATATCTAATCCTCCAATAGCATTAATCATTCCCATTAAACCACCCATATTAACCGTTACATAATAATCAATTGGAATCTGCAACATATTTTGCACACTATTAATGGACATTTCTTCTTCACCAAAAGCAAAAGCATGATTGATCTTATCATTGATGCCGTATCCAACAATTTCAGTGTACGAGTCTCTTGGAATACTTACAATTGTTGTCTTGCCTAATTTTTCATTGACGGTAACAACTAACATGGAATCTGAACGCCCCGCTTCAATCCCACGACCATATGCTCCATTATCAATTCCTAATAATAAGACCGAAAAACTATCAGTCGGTTTTAGTTCTTTTTCTCGCATTTGAACGGTATCTACTTTTTTATGAACTGTTTTTTCCGCAGTTGTAATTCTATGTGAAAAATAGATTCCAACTGTAAATAGAATTAATAATACCACCGTCATTACGATAATTATGGTTTTTTTAGTCTTCATATTTTTACGGTTTTTAATTCTACTTTCCACTATTCTATCAATATTGGCCATTTATTTCCCTCGCTAACTTTTTTACTATAATACTGTATCAATTCATTATATCATAAAATCGATTTGCTCATGAAATATTTAATGTTTTTTAACAAAAAAGACACTATTGAAACATCCATTCCATTAGCATCTTTTTACAAATTTTATTATTTTACATTTGATATGTTTCTTTCCATTTTATTCCTTTTATTAAGCCCACAATGGTTCCAAGCCCGTAGCTAACGTGGACTCCTAACAATAAGAATGGGATTAAAATGACTGTCCAATTTTTAGGATCTGCTTTAATCCCTAAAGCTAACATCATGATCAATAATAGTCCATAAGCACCTGATAATAAAGCTAAAGGCACAGCAGTTAGTGGTAGACATAACAAGGATACTATTATCGCTAAAACAAATACTAATGGTACATAATGGTATAATGATAAACATTTTGGTTTTACATAAGTTGTCAACCCAATCCAATAGCCATTACCATATTTTTGCTTCATCATTTTTTTAACAGTTGGGCGCATATATTGATATGATAAAATCTTAGGTGAATACTTAATTTTAAAACCATTTTCACGAATACGCCAATGAAATTCATTATCTTCGGTACGTACTAATTGCTCATCAAACACACCGCATTTATCAATGACATCTTTATGATACATCCCTTGGAATACGCCTGATACATAGCATTCTTGATCACTTTTACGATAACTTGCAATACTACTACCAAACATGGCTTCCTCTACAAAATGTAAAGTACGTGCCATGTTCGTATCTTCTTCGATAATCGTCGGACGTTTCCCTCCACAAACTTTTTCGCCTGCTGATAATTGTTTAGCATTTTGTTCAATAAAATCATCTGTCACTAATGAATGAGCATCAATTTTTAAATATGCATCTCCAGTAGCTTTTTCAATAGCTAAATTTAATCCTGTAGATAATGTCTTTTTAGGATTGTCCCAGACTTGAATATTATAAAATTCAGCTTGGTGCTTCATTTTGAATTCTTCTAACATTTCTTTAGTATGATCTGTTGACATACCATTAACTAATACTACTTCAATTTGTTTATGTGGGTATGTTTGATTACATAAAGCTTTAAATACTCTCGGTAAATACTTTTCTTCATTATAAGCACTAATAATCACTGAAACTAACATATTATTTTCCTTTCATAAAATAACAAACTACTAGAATAATCCAAAAAATTATCTTAGTAGTTTATTATCTTTGTTATTATTTATTTTTGTTTTTTCTTATTGGCGATATCGATTAATTCATCGTGTAATTGTTGATCTGAATATTCCTCAAAATGGTCAATAAAGTTATAAACTTGATCAATTTTAGAATTATCAGCAATCCCAATATGAATTTTAGGGAAAATTTGTTTTGGATGTACTTCCCCTTCATTTAATAATTCTTCATACATTTTTTCACCTGGACGTAAGCCTGTATATTTGATTTCGATATCATCTTCATTATAACCTGATAAACGAATTAAGTTCTTAGCTAAATCAACAATTTTGACTGGTTTACCCATGTCTAATACGAAGATTTCTCCACCACGAGCTAAAGCGCCCGCTTGAATAACTAATTGTGCTGCTTCTGGGATGGTCATAAAGTAACGAACGATATCTGGGTGAGTGACTGTTACTGGTCCACCTTGTTCAATTTGTTTTTTGAATAGTGGAATAACTGAACCACGTGATCCTAGTACATTACCAAAACGAACAGCAACAAATTTAGTATCTTGACTTTTCGCCCCCATATCTTGAACAATCATTTCGCATAAACGTTTTGTTGCTCCCATAATATTCGGTGGGTTAACAGCTTTATCTGTTGAAATCATTACAAAGGCTTTTACTTTAGCTGCACTGGCCGCCTCTGCAACATTACGGGTTCCCAAGATATTATTTTTAACTGCTTCACGAGGATTTCCTTCCATTAATGGCACGTGTTTATGTGCAGCAGCATGATACACAACATCTGGACGATATTTTTCCATAATCTCAAAAATACGGTCACGATCTTGAACATCAGCAATCACTGGTGTAATTTTAAAATGTTGTGAATATTTTTCTAATAATTCATTATTCAATAGATAAATACTATTTTCACCATGTCCTAAAATAATTAACTCAGTAGGACGAACAGTAGCAATTTGGCGACAAATTTCAGAACCGATTGATCCACCAGCACCTGTCACTAAGACACGTTTGCCACGCAATTGCTTTTCGATAACAGTACGGTCCAATTCAATTGGTTCACGCCCTAATAAATCTTCAATATCGACATGACGTAATTGTTGCACATGTAATTTACCAGTCATTACATCATCGATATTTGGTAAAATAACACACTCTGCTCCCGTTGCACGAGCAATATCGTAAATGGCATTTAATTTTTTTACTGGTAAAGATGGCATAGCGATAACAACTTTACTAATTCCCATTCTTTCAACGACACGTTCAATATCTTGGGTAGTCCCCATAATGCGAACACCATAGATATCTTTATGTTGTTTTTCGGGATCATCATCAACAAAAGCAATTGGTACCATCTTCATTTTTGGGTGCAATAACATTTGACGAACTAATAAAGTCCCAGCAGCCCCAGCACCAACAATTAAAGTTGGTTTAGCATTTTCATAGGCAATATTATCAACAAAATAGTTTCTTAAAATACGCATTGATAAGCGAACGCCACCAATCGCACTCACTAAAACTAAGAATAATACTACTACAAATTGCCAACTAACAATCGCATCAAAGAAAAAGATTCCAATAGTTGTGGAAACTACAACGGTTGCTAAAACGCATTTTACAACGGTTAAAACTTCATACACACTAGCATATTCCCATTCACGCCAATATAAATTAAAGAAATAGGCAAAAAAGTAATAAACCACTAGTGATAATAGGGCTGTACTAGTTAATTCATGAATATTATTAACCAAGCCTTCCGACACTAAGCGGAAACTTAAGAAGACTGATAGTAATACAATCCCTGAATCTAGTACGAATAGTAATAGTGTTTTTAAACGGTTATTCATATTTAATTCCTCGATTCATTGATCTACCAAACGATAAATCATTTATTTTTTAACGTGACATAACGTCTGAAATTACTTGTTTATAAGTTGCAATAATTCTTTCAACATCATCATCAGATAATAATGTGTGCAATGGTAAAGTAACCTCATTTTGATAATAATGATAAGCGTTTGGATAATCTTTTATCTCAAATCCCATATGATGATAAGCGGTTAATAATGGTAATGGTTTATAATGAACATTACATGCAATACCTGCTTCGGCCATTTTTTCAATAATTTCAGCACGTTGCTCTAAACTTGCTCCTTCAATATGTGTAATTAATAAATGTCTTGATGATTGATAATCACTTGCTTCATGACTTAATATACGAACTGGTACATCTTGTAATCCTTCTACTACACGACGAACGATTTGACGACGACGCGCTAATAAATCTGGATAACGTTCTAATTGTACTAAACCAATTGCTGCCATAATATCTGTCATATTACATTTATAACCTGGAATAATAATATCGTATTCCCAAGAGCCCGGCTTCATCTTAGCTAAAGCATCTTTTGTTTGACCATGTAATGAAAAGATTTGGAATTGTTTATAAATCTCATCATCTGATACTCCTGGTATAGTATCCCAAGCAATACAGCCACCCTCTGCAGTTGTTAAGTTTTTAACGGCATGAAATGAATAAGAAGCAAAATCTGCAATTTTAGCAGTTGATTGACCATTTTTAACTGTTCCCATCGCATGCGCTGAATCACTAATAACCACTATACGATTAAAAGCTTTTTGTAAATCAGTTGACGCTTTGAATAAATCCTTTTTAGCTTCTACAGCTGCATAGATTGTTTCATAGTCACATGGTACCCCAGCAATTTCAACTGGAATAATGACTTTTGTTTTTTCAGTAATGGCTTCTTGTAATTTGGTATAATCCATTTCAAAATGATTTTTTTGAATATCCACTAATACCGGTGTAGCACCAACATGTTCAATCACACTACATGATGCTGTATAAGTATAAGCCGGAACGATAACTTCATCACCAGGTCCTACGCCTAAAACACGTAAACCTAACTCTAAGGCTGCTGTTGCTGAATTTAAGCAGACAACACGACTCACATCTAAATATTCTGCTAATTGACGTTCAAATTCTTTTGTTTTAGGTCCAGTTGTAATCCACCCAGAGCGTAATGCTTCTGATACTGCTTCAATTTCTTTTTCAGTAATATCTGGTGGTGAAAATGGAATTTTATTCATAATAACTTCCTCCAATAATTTATACTTTATTTAATGACTGCTACGACGGTTTTTACCATTAATTTGATATCATACCATAAGCTTAACTCTTCTAAATAAGCTAAATTGTACTCCATTTTTTTTGGTAAAATAAAACTTACATAAGCTTCATCGGCAGTATAGCCCTCTTCTATATAGTGGCTAATCTCTTGTGCTTCATCTTTATACATAATGCTTGCTAAAGAAGTTACTCCAGCTGGTAATAATAAAGTCGCTACCATCTCATCTGTATAAGATTCTACATATTTACGGACTTCTGGTCTAGTACCAACAAAACTCATATCCCCTAAAAAGATATTAATCAATTGTGGGATTTCATCTAAGCGACAATCACGTAAAATGCTTCCCACATGACTAATTCTAGGGTCATTATCTTCTGTTACTAAGCTTCCAAGCTTATCCGCATTTTGTACCATTGTTCTAAACTTAAAGATTCTAAATAGCTTGCCATTTGTCGTGACTCGTTCCTGTCGATAAAACACCGGGCCCGGGCTGTCTATTTTAATCCAAATTGCTAAAACAATTAGTAATGGCAATAATATCACTAATAAAATACTTGATACGATTATATCAAAAATTCGTTTTAATATTAATTGCCCTCGTTTTCTTTTTAAAACTTGCTGGTATTTTTGGACAGTTTGTGTCTTAAACCTATCCGCTATCCATTCTGTCTCTGTCATTTCTAACCCTTTCCAATGGTTGTTCTAGTTTATGATGTAAGATATCAAAGCATATTATACCACACTTTTTAAAAAATGAACGATTATTTTTGATTAGAATCCTATTAATAATTCTACTCTCGTGAACTACACACTAAGCTAAAGCTTAGGTGCTTCTTGTTTCGTCCTCTCCTGCGTTTCCTAATCTAATTGATTATTCCTCCGTCTTACAAAAAGTCCACAAGCGTATAAGTTTGGGTAGTTCCTACCCTACTATACTCTATTTTT
>NZ_FOGF01000045.1 GCF_900111135.1 Granulicatella balaenopterae
ATGAGAAATACCTTTTCTGCACTATTCTAACCTTGTAAAAAACTTTATTAATTCTATATTTTTTTTACTAACTAAATTTCAGACACATACTATCAAGTAAAATCCCTTTACAATTAAGGTGGAAATATGATATTATATCAAAAGTGAGTGGTAAGGCCACTCGTAGAAAACTATATTCCGCTAGGCAGATATAAAAAGCTGCACTATGAGTATTTGTTGGAAGGAGAAAAGAAAACATGACAAAATTAATTCAAGATTTAACACAAGAGCAATTACGTTCTGACATCCCGGCTTTCCGTCCTGGTGACACAGTTCGTGTACATGCTAAAGTTGTTGAAGGAACTCGTGAACGTATTCAATTATTCGAGGGCGTAGTTATCAAACGTCGTGGTGCTGGAATCAGCGAAACTTATACAGTACGTAAAGTTTCTAATGGTGTTGGTGTGGAGCGTACATTCCCATTACACACTCCACGTGTAGCTCAAATCGAAGTAGTACGTTACGGTAAAGTTCGTCGTGCTAAACTTTATTACTTACGTAACTTACGTGGTAAAGCAGCTCGTATTCCTGAGCGCCGTCGTTAATTTGACGTATCAACCCTTGAGAAATCAAGGGTTTTTTTATGCTTAAAATACTATAATAAAGCCAAGTTATGGGTGTTTAGTTGGCGATAATTCGTAAAAAATAGAATTAAATAATGTATTGGCCTCCCTACAGTTAGGCTTACCCAACTGGTTTTGAAGGGGGAATAGGGTCTGAATATTAGAAGAAATGGTGGAATGATTTATTTATGAAGTGAGCAGAAATTAATGAGAGCGTTAACAATGATACTGAGAATAAGGCATTGTTTTTCAAGGGAAATAGATCTTTGAAATATTTTTTTTAGCTTAGATAATGGATATGACTAGAAATGTTAGCGATTTAATGATATTATAAAAAAAGAATATGAATTAAATTATATATTAAATTTAATAACATTTATTATAAATGTTGCTCATTTAGGAGGAAGTCAAATGTCAGAATTAAAAACAATGCAAGATGCTTTAGATATCGTTAAGGATATCCAAATCGGAGACTTAGTACA
Organism: Granulicatella balaenopterae; assembly: GCF_900111135.1. Classification (GTDB taxonomy): domain Bacteria; phylum Bacillota; class Bacilli; order Lactobacillales; family Aerococcaceae; genus Granulicatella; species Granulicatella balaenopterae. The sequence goes on from NZ_FOGF01000045.1 coordinate 1,085, forward strand.
AGGAGAAGTGTTAACGTTACAAGATAAACAAGCGATTGTCGGTATCGTTGATGGTGGGGTTGAAGGAGTAATTCCATTTAACGAATTATCAGCTACACCTTTCGAAAAAATTGAAGATATTTTATCAGTTGGAGATGTTGTTGACTTAGTAGTTATCAAACAAATCAAAGACAAAGAAAACGGAAGCTTCTTATTATCTAAACGTCGTGTGGATGCTAAAAAAGTTTGGGAAGAAATTCAAGAAAAATTCGAAAAAGGTGAAGTAATTGAAGCACCAGTTACTGCAATTGTACGTGGTGGTTTAGTAGTTGATTGTGGCGTACGTGGATTCGTACCAGCATCAATGGTTACAGATCACTTTGTAGAAGATTTCTCTTCATTCAAAGGCCAAACATTAAAATTCAAAATTGTTGAGATTGAACCAAGCGAAAATCGTTTAATCTTATCACATAGAGCTATTCTTGAAGCTGAAAAAGCAGCTAAAAAAGAAGAATTATTTGCTAAAATTAAAGAAAATGAAATCGTTGAAGGAACAGTTGCTCGTTTAACTAACTTTGGCGCATTCGTTAACTTAGGTGGTGTTGATGGATTAGTTCACATCTCACAAATCGCTCACGAACACATTAAACATGCGAGTGAAAAATTAGCTGTTGGTGATAAAGTTCAAGCCAAAGTATTATCAGTAGAAAAAGAAACTGGTCGTATTGCTTTATCAATTAAAGAAACATTAGCTAAACCTTGGGATAATATTGAAGAACGTGCACATAAAGATGCTATTTTAGATGGTGTTGTTAAACGTTTAACAACATTTGGTGCATTTGTTGAAGTATTCCCTGGAGTAGAAGGATTAGTTCACATTTCACAAATTGCTCACAAACATATCGCAACACCTCAAGAAGTTCTTAAAGAAGGTCAAGAAGTTAAAGTTAAAGTATTAGATGTTAACCCTGAAGAACAACGTATTTCATTAAGCATCAAAGCTTTAGAAGAAGCTCCAAAACCTGAAGTAAAAGACGTTGAAGTTGAAGAAGTTGAAGAAGTAATTCCTGTAGTTTTAGAAGAAGAAGCTCCTGTAACTTTAGCTGACCGTTTAGGCGATAAATTATCTGGATTAGTTTCAGACGATAAATAATCATATTAATGACGTACAGAAAGATTAGGGATATTGTGTTCCTAATCTTTTTTTTCGTTAGTATGACATTTTATGGTATAATTAAGTCGGAAGTTAGTCTTATTAGTGAAAAAGGAAGTGAAAAAATGGAAAATCAAAAAAATAGTATCCTATTAGAGATGATTAAAATGTTCGCAGTCTCGCTTGTTGGATGGATAGGATGGTTATTTATCTTCTCAAGTTTTACACCGATGGAACATGAAGAGGTTGTGGAACCATTTACAGGTGCGTCATTTGTCTTTGGGGTTATTACAGGTTTATTATTGTATCTGGGGATGAAGTATAATAAAATCAATCATCAATATCAACAAATTAAGACATTAAAAAGTAATATCTTAATTGCAGAAGAGCGTGGAGATGCATTATTAAGTAAAGCCAATCGTGTCGTTGATAAATATATGGCGAATGAAAAAGAGTTGAAGTTAGATGCCGTCAAATTAGCACAAGGGGCAGGTGGAATTAAGTTTACTAATCGAATTGGCAATAGTAATCAATTCAAAATGACTTTAAAAGACTATCCAGAATTGCGTACTCAAGATAGCATTCAAGAATTATTAAATCAAATCAAAAGTTGTGAAGATACTATTGCAGTGAATAAAGTTACCTATAATGAAGGTGTCGAAAAATATAATACGAGCATTCACAGTTTCCCAATGAGTATGTTTGGTAAGATTACAAAATTTAAAGATGCTTCCTATTACCGTGAAGATCCATTTGCTGATTTGGTGTCTGATGAAGCATTAGGAATCTAATCTAAGGCTTATGGATTATTATTTCAATACATAAAGATAATAGAAGAATACGAAGATAGTTGGCTATTAAGAGGAATTGCCAGCTATTTTTTTGTTGATTGCATCTGTATTAGTTAGCATCATTAGTGTTTATTAGTGAGAACATCTATCCAAAAAATAAATAAAGGCGTATATATCGGCCAGTAATTGAATTTAAGCGATAATTGTGGTAAAGTAGTTCAAGGACTAGAGATTTGGAAATGGCTATTTGAAGCTCGTTTGACTAGGCTTCATTAGTCGAATGATCAATTTCCATACAAATTTTTCGTTAAATATTATATAGAAGAAAAAAAGGAGGGGTTTGAATGACAAATCCTGTAATCGCAATTGTAGGACGTCCAAACGTTGGTAAGTCAACGATTTTTAACCGTGTTGTAGGGGAACGTATCTCGATTGTAGAAGATATCGCTGGGGTAACTCGTGATAGAATTTATGCTGATGGTGAATGGTTAGGATCTAATTTCCATGTGATTGATACTGGCGGGATTGATATTACTGATGAACCATTTATGTCGAATATCCGTATGCAAGCTGAAATTGCTATGGAAGAAGCAGATGTCATTATTTTCTTAACAAGTGTAAGAGAAGGTGTGACACAAACTGATGAACATATTGCTAAATTATTATACCGTACTAATAAACCTGTCTTATTAGCTGTTAATAAAGTTGATAATCCAGAATTACGTGCAGATGTATTTGATTTTTATGCATTAGGTTTTGGTGAACCATTCCCGATTTCAGGGAGTCATGGTTTAGGTTTAGGGGATTTGCTAGATGCTGCAGTTAAAGCATTCCCAGAACAACCAGAAGAAGAGGAAGAAGATGACACCATTCAATTTAGCTTTATTGGTCGTCCAAATGTAGGTAAATCATCATTAGTGAATGCCATGCTTGGTGAAGAGCGTGTGATTGTATCGAATGTTGCCGGAACTACTCGTGATGCTATCGATACAACTTTTGAAGATGAAGAAGGTCAAAAATTCCGTATGATTGATACTGCCGGAATTCGTAAAAGAGGGCGTGTATTTGAATCAACTGAAAAATATAGTGTCTTAAGAGCAATGAGAGCGATTGAACGTAGCGATATTGTCTGTGTAGTCTTGAATGCTGAAGAAGGAATTCAAGAACAAGATAAGAAAATTGCTGGATATGCTCATGAAGCTGGTAAAGGGATCGTCATTTTAGTGAATAAATGGGATACTCTTGAAAAAGATAATTCAACATATAAAGAATTTGAAGAAGATATTCGTCGTGATTTCCAATACTTATCATATGCGCCAATTATTTTCGTATCAGCGAAGACTAAACAACGCCTAAACAAAATCCCAGGAGTCTTAAAAGCAATTAATGAAGTTCGTTCTAACCGTATTTCTTCATCAGTATTAAATGATGTCTTAATGGATGCCGTTGCAATGAACCCAACACCGACTGATAAAGGTCGTCGCTTGAAGATTTACTACATGACACAAGTTGCTGTTAAACCACCAACATTCGTAACATTTGTAAATGATGTTGATTTAATGCACTTCTCATATGAACGTTTCTTAGAAAATAGAATTCGTGCTGCTTTTGGTTTTGAAGGTACACCAATTCATATGATTACACGTAAACGTAAATAATGATGATTTTAGCACTCACATTTTGTGGGTGTTTTTTTTGTAAAGATTTAGTAAATCAGCAACTATTTAGTATGTTTTTAGAGATTAATGGAGTATATTTATAATGAAACAATCTAATTTTCGGGGTGATTAACAAGAAAAATTCTTTTGCATTAAGGATAATAATAATGAGTAAAATTAGTAATGAAAAAGGTAGTGAGGGAACGAAGATGACAACAAATAAAAAACAACTAGCGCTTATATTGGGAGCTAATATATTGGTAATGGGAGCAACGGTTGAGGCGAAAGAAACAGATTATAGTGTCAAGGATTTACAAGGGGAACTTAAAAAGTATACTGCTATCCAAACCAATACAGTGGAAGATAAAGCAACTAATCAACAGGAATCTATTCAAAATAAACATTATTTAAGTGACTTAACAGCAACAAAAGCAACTGTCGGCTATGGAAGCTTTAGAAAGGATACTAATGTTAGTGGACAACCGATTAGCTTGAATGTTGATGGGATTTCGACTACTTTTCAAAAAGGGATTGCTGCCCATGCTCCTGCTGAAGTAATCTATCAAATTCCAGCAAATGTGAATATATTTGAGACATATCTTGGAATTGATAATCATCAAAATGGTAATGTTGAATTTTCACTTTATTTAGATGATGAATTAGTCTATCAGAGTGGAGAAGTTAATAAAAATAATACCCAACATATTATGGTAGAAGTCTCTGGTAAACAATCATTAAGAATTGTGGTGGATGATTTAGGATTTAAAGGTCAAGACCATTCGATTTTAGCAGATGCTAAGTTTTATCAAAAGGATTTAAATGGGTTCGATACAGCTAAATTCGATATGGAAAAGCCGGTATTCCAATTTGGTAAGATGACAGATGCAAGCTATCAGTTACAACAAGCGCAACATGATTTTATACAAGATATCGGTAAGGTGAATTTATTTACATTTTTACTAAATGATTCATCTAATCAAGAATTTTTAGAGTGGTTTTTAAATAGTCAAACAATGCTTGATTATTATAATATTTCAAGTGCGCCGCGTGGAAATAATAAGATTGGTTTCCTAAAGCAATTAAAACGCATTGTTGAAGCCGATGCAAGTGCCAAAACAGACCCTATGAATCAAAAAATTGCGATGGCAACGGCACTAGAATATGCTAATGATGATATTTATTTATGGGTAAACGCTGAATCTAAATCAGATGCCGTTACTCGATACCAACTATTCCGTGATTTAAATAATACGCCAGGTGAATTACGCCCCATCTTCAAAACTTTAGATGTAGATTTAATGCGCTTTACAGTATGTGCCCAAATGAGTGATAGTGACTTTATTTGGATTCGTGAAAAAGTGAAACGTGAACACCCAGAATTACTGGATACGAATAGTAAATTATCAAATATTGTCTATAAATATTTAGCATATAATCCATTTAATAAATATGGGGATGATGTGCAACGACCAGGCTATTATGGTGAAAATCCAACTTTAGCAACAGTAATTGAATTAGGTGGAGTATGTGGGTCGATTTCAACTTTTGATGTGAATGTCTTAAGGGCATTTGGTGTACCAGCAAATGTGATTGGCCAACCAGGTCATGCTGCGGTAACTTTTATGACGGATGAGGGGAATTGGTCTCGCAATAATAATATTTCTTCATGGGGTCGTTCTCAAGGTGGTACAGCAACTAGCTTAGCGACTGGTTCAAGAGGGTATAATAATACGTATAATTTATTAGATTATGAAGCTCGTCAAGATATTGAAAAATATGATCTAGCTAAGGAATATTATCAAATTTTACAAGAAACAAGTGATTCTTATCAGCGAGTAGCTTTACAAGAGAAAATATTAGATTTAGTGCCATTATATGTACCAGTCTATCGTGAAAAAATTGCTGAGTTACAGGCGCAAGAAGTGAAAAATCCTCAAGAATATCATGATTTAGCAGTTCGTATTGTTAAAACATTTAGAAACTATCCTAAACCTATGAATGATTTATTAGAGGGATTATTACCAGAATTAGAAAAGCCAGAAAATCGTATCTTATTAGTTGATTTAGCAGTGGAATATAATCATATGGTGGATAATATGACAAACCCTTATGCCGTAGACGTCTTCCAAGAAGAAGAATTCCAACAACAAGCGCATAAATTCCGTACAATTTTAGGCGAATTTAGCTTTGATGGAGAAAATGCAAATCGTTTAATGGGAGCAAAAATGGATACTGAATATTCATTAGATGGCGGTGTAAGTTATATTCCAATTACCGAAGATGATCAATTATTATTGAATCAAGATGTTAATAAGATTACTGTTCAAAATGGGATTTTATTACGTTTACGGGGAACGGATAAAGTGATTAAATTGCCATTTAGTTCAAAAGTTCTTCCTGAAAGTGTGAAGTCTGATGATGATGGTAATCGGATTATTGGCATAACAAGTGAGATGGAATATTCATTAGATGGTGGCAAAAATTATCTGGCAAGTGATATACCTGCAGACTTAAGTGGTAAGAAGACAGTCTTAGTACGGTATAAAAAAGCTGGTACTAATATTGGTGGTGATGCTAAAACATTACATTTCACTCCAAATGAAACAATCTACAATCGAATTAAACGTGATAATATTACATTAACTGATTGGACTTCTCAGCAAAATGATTCGGACTTAAAAGCTTTGAATGCAATTGATGGAGACTTATCAACAATGTGGCATACTGTCTATAATCGTGGTGATCACAAACCGCATTTGACCTTTAAATTTAATCAAGCTTATTCTGTTAGAAAGATTTATTATACACCTCGTCAAGATAGTGGTACTAATGGGAATGTCTTAAACTATACTATTTATACTAGCCAAGATGGTCAGACATTTACCCCATTGAAGACTGGGAACTTCACTTATACAAATCAAGACCGTAAAGAAGTTCGTGTGATAGATCTACCAGAAAACCATAGCCAATATATTCGCTTTGAAATTAATAAAGGAGTGAATGACTTCGGTGTAGCAGTAGAAATTGGCTTTGAAATTCCGGAAGCAGAAGCTACTCAAGCAGAACAAGATTTAAAAGCAACTGCAAACCAAAAAACTGCTCATATTATTAATAAACACTTAGCGCAATTAAAAGTTGAAGCAACTAGCCTGAAAGAAAGAACAGCTAATGAAAAAGTACAAGCGAAAATTACTGCATTATTAGCAAAAATTGAAGAAGAATCTACTAAAAATGCGATAGATTATCAAGTAGTTGTTAACTTACAAAACCAATTATCAAGTATTCGTGATGACATTATTCTAGCAAAGAGTGAATCTGTAGTTAATAATGATAGTCCTGCTGTAAAAGAATTCCTAGCTAAGTACCAAACCGTTCTATTAAAAGCAAACAGCAGTCTAACAGTTACGGATAATGCGGTGATAGTAAAGGCATTAAAAGATTTCGAACAATTATCAGTTGGTGATAAAGCAAGTATTCCTTATGTGAAAAATAATTTGATCAATAAACAAAGTAGAATTATTGCGGGTACTAATGCAGAAAGTCTCCAAACAAAATATAGTCGCGTAATTGGTTTAACAAAAGAAACGGTGCAACTATCAGATTATCATGAGTTAAATGAAGCTTATTACAATACATTTGCTTTAAATACTGCTGCACAAATGAATTTATTAGCTGAGCGGGCACATTTGAAGGAGTTAATTGACTATTTAGATAATAGTGAAGAACGTTTTGATGAAGAAGTGCGTAACTTTAAAGCAAGTCATCAAAAAGTTCTAACAATGCCAGTTAATGATGTGACAATTGATAACTTTGCGGAATATCTTGCTTTAGTAACGGAAGCAGAAAAGAATTACCAATTATTATCAACCAATGCAAAAGCTCAATTAACAACAGAAGTAACACATTTAGATGAGTTAAAAGTTAAAATTGCAGAACTTGACAGCATAAAAGCTAAACAGGAATTAGCAACAGTCATTGCCAACTCAAATGAATTATTTACTGATAATCCAAAAGTGAAAGCTTTATGGAGCGAAGAATTATCAGCTGCTCGTGAAGTGTTAGAAAGTAAAGTAGCAACGACTGATACCTACCGTAAAGCTATATTAGATTTAGCAGTCAAAAAATCAACATTAAACCGAATGATTTTTGTAGATAATGATAATCAGTTTAGAGCAAATCAGTTTAAAGAACGTTTTAACACATTATTAGCTAAAAAAATTGATGAGATTTCTGAAAGTGACCGTGATATGTTTAATAAGGCTAAGGATCAGTTTAGACGTTTGAATGACCAATCTCAAAGCTTATTAATCAGTGAGCGTGACCAATTAAATGCCATTGATGCCAAATTAAATCCAACTGCTGCTGGTGAACGACTAACAAAACTAAAAGAAAAAATTAAAGAGCAAGAGAAGTTAGTTTATGGAAAATACACACCAGCAATTAGCGAATTAGTAACTAAAGCTAATGACTTAACACCAGTTTCAATGGAAAAAGTGAATCAATTGGATAAAGAATTAGCGAAAATCATTAAAGATAATAGTGCATTTACTGATAAAGTCCGCTATGAAGAAAGTTATTTTGCACCAATTAAGGCGATTAGGTTTGGTAATGTTCGTTTACGTGATGAACAAGTTGTTTTAGATGCATTAGCACATTTAGAAACAGTAGATACAGACGTAAAAGCAGTTATCAATCCATTTGCTGATACGACTCTAGAACAGCATTTAACGAATTTAAAAAACAAAATTAATCAAATGAAAACAGCTACTAAAGAAGACCTTGATGAATATGATACATTACAAGATGCTATCAACGCTGCTATTGTCGAAGTTGCCGGTTTATCAAACTTAACGCAAGAAGAACTAACAGCTATCAACAAAAAATTAGAACAAGCAACAACAAAAGCAGCAGTAACGCAAGTGGTTGAAGAAGCTAAAACAGAAAATAATCAAAAAGTGGAAGAAGATTTAAGAGCCAAACAACCATATATCGACCGCATCCATCAAGCTGTTGCAAGCGTTGATGAAGATAGCTTAGAACCAGAGAACTTAGAAGCTTTCAATGACATCAAAGCAGATGCAAAATATTTAGAAAATGTTGTCTTAAACGATTTAAAACAAAAAGCAGACCGTGTTGAAAAAGAAATTGCTAAAATTTTAGCAAAAGACGAAGAAGATAAAGCAATCAAAGCAGAACAAGCGGCTTATGATGCAGTAGCTCGTGAAGTTAAAAACTATCTAAAAGAAATTGAAACACAAAAAGCAGGACAACCAGCTGTGAAACAAGAGCAGTTAACTGAACAAATCGAACAATTAAACTTAGCTTTAAATCGCGGTTTAACAAAAGATGAACTATTAGCTAAAAAAGAAGTAATTACTAAAGAAGTTGAACGCATCTTACAAGAAGAAGTGATCAACCCGAATGAAGAATATGCAAAAAAAGTTATTGAAGCCAAAAAACAAATTCAGGCAATGGTTGGCTTAACAGAAGAAGAAAAAGAAAACTTCAATACTCAATTGGATAATGCAACAAGCACCACAGATGTAGAGACGCTGATTACCAAAGCCCAATCACTAGCCAATAAACATTTGGCAGAACAAGCTGCTCAAACAGAACATACTAAAAAAGTTGCTGCAGCTATTAAAGAAGTGGAAGGTCTAGAAGGCTTAAGCACTACTGAAAAACAAGCCTTTATCAATCAATTACAGGCAACACAAGTAGGTGAGGACTTACAAAGTATTATCGATCAAGCGAAAGCGACAGCACAACACAATATAGAACAAGCAACAAACGCCACTCTACATGCTGACAGATTAGCAAAAGCACTTAAAGAAGTAGCAGCCTTAGAAGGATTAACCGATGAAGAACGCCAAGGTTTTATTGCTGATTTAAATGCAACCCAAATTGGTGGTGACTTAACGGCAATTGTTCAAAAAGCTAAGAAAAAAGCTTCTGAAAATTTAACGACTCAAGCTGAAAAAGCTGAACATGAAAAAAATATTAAACAAGCTCAAGCACAAATTGAAAAAATGCCAGGCTTAACTGATGAAGAACGTACAAACTTCATTAATCAATTAGTACATTGTGAAATTGGTTGCGACACTAATCAGTTTATTTACAAAGCACAAGAATTATCAGATAAACATATGGCCGCTCACGAAGCAAATATCAAACAAGCCCAAGCACAAATTGAACAAATGCCCGGCTTAACTGATGAAGAACGTACCAACTTTATTAACGAATTAATCAATTGTGAAATCGGTTGTGACACCAATCAGTTTATTTATGAAGCACAAGAATTATCAAATAAACATGTGGCAGAACAAAAACAAGCTGAACACACGAAAAAAGTGGTGGAAGCCGTTAAAGAAGTTAAAGCTTTAACAGACTTAACAACTGATGAACAACAAACCTTCATCGAAGAACTACAAAAAGCAACAGTTGGCGATAACTTAGCTGCGATTGTACAAAAAGCAAAAGACTTAGCCAACAGCAAACAAACAGATAATGGTGATGTAGCACCAAAACCTGATAGCGGAACTGATACAGTAACACCAGATACCGATAGCGGAGATGATACAGTAACACCAGGTACAAACGGTAAAGACGATACAACAACGCCCGATACAAATAGCAACCCAACACCAACACCTGAACAACCAAGCAAACAAAGAGGTTGGATTAAAGAAAATGACAAATGGTGTTACTACAAAGAAAATGGACAAAAAGCAATCGGCTGGCTAAAAGACGGCAAAAATTGGTATTTCTTCAATGAACAAGCCAAAATGCAAACTGGCTGGTTAAAAGATGGTAACAATTGGTACTACCTAAAAGAAAATGGTCAAATGGCACGTGGTTGGGAAGTTATCAACGGCACATACTATCTCTTTAAAGATTGGGGCGGTATGGCACAAGGCGAATGGATGAAAGTCGAAGGAGATTGGTTCTACATTCATTCAGACGGCACTTACGCACATAATGAATGGGTCGGATCATACTACCTAAAACAATATGGACACATGGCTCATAACGAATGGGTCTATAACCAAACAACCGGCTGGCACTTTATTAACGAAGACGGAACATACGCTCATAATCAATGGGTAGGCGCATACTACTTAAAAGATTGGGGCTACATGGCTCATAATGAATGGATTTACGATAAGAACTATAGCAATTGGTTCAAAGTCGATGGCAATGGACATTATTTACACGATACTTGGGTAGGAGATTACTACCTAAAAGCAAATGGAGAAATGGCTAAAAACGAATGGATTTACGACAAGGGACATTGGTATTATGTAAAAGACAATGGACAATACGCACGTAATGAAGTCGTTGACGGATACAAATTAAACGCATCAGGACAAATGATGTAATATCTACTTTTTAGACAGTTGGAGTGTATGCTCTGGCTGTCTTTTTATGTAGAATTTCGAGTGCGGATGTATTGCGATTTGCATGACAATGGTGTATGCTAAAAGAAATAAGACGAAGGGGCGTAATGAGATGGCAGGATCTAAAACAGCTAGCATTAGTTGCAGAATAGAAGAGGGAATTAAAGAACAAGCTGAAGCTATTTTACAGCAAATCGGACTTCCGCGTTCAGTTGCAATTGATATGTTTTATCGACAAATTATTATGAATAACGGAATTCCTTTTTCGCTAACAATTCCAAAAGAACCCGTAGCACATGATATGTTGACAAAAGATGAATTGAATCAAATCTTAATGACGGGTTTGGTACAAGCTAAGGCGAATGACTCCTTTACAATTGATGAAGTTTTTGATGAGTTAGAGAACGATTTGTAATGGATAGATATGAAATAAAAATTACAAGGCAAGCAAAAGAACAACTTGTAAGTATAAAAAAATATATCGTTAATACATTAAAAGCACCTAAAACTGCTAAAAATATTATTAGACAATTACGTAACGGAATGGATTCACTTACAACTATGCCAGAAAGATATAAAATTATTAATGAATCACCATACTCAGATTATGGCATTAGAAAAATGAGAATTAAGAATTATTACATTTATTATGTGATTATCCAACCTGAAAAAAGAATAGATATATTAGCGGTTATTTATGTGAAAAGAGAACAAGTAGAACAATTAGATGGATTAAATTATGAATAAAGTAAAATCACGAAGACAATCAGCAGCAATGTTGGTTGTCTTTTTTTTACGCAAAAATAAATCAAACGCTTACATAAAATATTGATTTTTCAGGAATAAAGATAAAAAAAGGAGAAAAGTAATGAATTAATGAACAATAAAACAAGATAAAGTAATGAAAATAAATCATAAATAGGATAAATGGCGGTTGATTTCGGGGGGGTGCATGTTATTATAAGAAAAAAGTAAATCGATAAGGAGGAGATTTTTTAATGAGTTATAAAAGAAAATTGCTGACAATTGGTAGTACAGTGATGCTAACAACGGGATTAGTAACATTGACCCAATTAGAGGCGCAACAGGTTGAGGCAAGAGAAGAGGTAGGTGAAGATCATGACCTTTTAGAAGGGAAAACTTCTAAAGGATATGACGTATCAGTTAGATTAATGCCTAAAATATGGGAAGAATGGCATAAAGATGGTGTAGCAGACATCATAACAGTTACTGTAGATGCAGCTGGCAAAGACTTAAATGGCGAAAAAGTAACATTAAAATTAGCAGATGGTCAAGAAACAACTGGAAAAGTAATCAAAACCAATGAAGGGAATAAAGCTATATTATGGAATAGTTTAAATATTTCAAAAGGTGATACTTTAACAGTCTTTATTGGTGAAGACGAATCTAATACAAAAGAATTCATTGTCCAAAAAGATCTTAAAGGTGATTGCGAAAACAATGTCAATTTCAATCTAACTACAAAAGAAGGACAAAGTATTACGATTACATCTATTACTGAGAATTTTATTTGTGGTGAAGCTGATTTTATTATTGATGGAGAAGATTATAATGGAGCCCCTAAAAAAACAATAAGATTATATATTGAGTCACCAGATGGAGAACGTGCAATTTTTGATGTAGAAGATACTAATCAATATGACTACAAAGGTGGCAACAAATTTGAATTTGAAAATCATTTAAATATTAAAAAAGGCGATACAATCAAAATTGGTTATTGGACATTGAGTGATAATCCAGCACAAATAGGAACAATTTCTAATTTAGATAGTCCTAAATTTACTGATAATGCAGCAACATTTGAAGCTCCTATAACTGTAAAAGGGACGAATTTCTATAATACACCTACTGATTTTTCAGACTTATATATTGGTGTTGTTAGCGATAATAAATTAGAAGGGCAAATAACAAAAATCACTTCACAATACGTTGAGGGACAAGTTGACCCTTCATATGCTGGAGCTATTATTACATTTTCTGAACGTGGCGGAAGTATGATGATTTCAGTTTATACAAGAAGCTTAGTTGATAAGGACGGTAAATTTAAAGTTTACAACAATATGAAGAGTTTTGGGGCAGAAATCGAGTTAACTAAAGATGGTGAATCAAAATATGCTCGAATGATGCTTCGTCCAGAAAATCGCTATTTTTATCGTTGGGAACAATTAAGTAGCTGTTCACGTTTTGAGAGACAGAGAGGTTGGATATACAAACCAGAAAATATTGAAGTTCCAACACAGAAAGATAATGAGATTTTCGAACCAACAAGTTCACGTGTTAATAAGAAAAATGAAATAACTATAAAAGACATTAAAGATGCAATTAGTATTAAAGGTTATGATAAGGAATATACAATTGAAGTAGATGAAACAACAATTCCAAAATTAACTGATGGCAATAAAGAAGCATCGGGAGAAGTTAAAGCAACAGTTATTTATGCTGATAAATCAACAGACGAAATTAAGGTAAAAGCAATAGTTACATCTAAAACTGATGCAGAAATCTATACAATAGTTGAGTGTGGTCACGCCGGTACAGGAGTATTTTATGAACCAATTACACCAGAAAACCTAAAGCACATCAGACTCTTAAGTGAAGGCGATACTGAAATTTATGAAGGTAAACGTTCATATGAAATTGATGAATCAACAATTCCAGTCTTACCAGAACATTCAAAAGAACCAGTAACAGGACAAGTGAAATTTACAATTACTTATGCAGACGGATCAGTAGGAGATGTTTGGGCAGATGTTAAAATTATGCCTTCACCATGGGATGTGCTTGATGTAATTCCATTATGGGAAGATACGGACACTCTAGTTAAAAATGCAGTATTTAATGAGAACGAAAAAACAATTACAGGACAATTTATTATTGCTGATGCAGATATTTTAGTGCGTTCTTTTAATGGTCAATTCCGTGGACCGGTGTATGAAGCTCACACTGATGCAAACGGACACTTCACATTAGAAAATGCTACATTTGTCGATTCATATAGTGTAACTCTAAAAATAGATGGTGAACAAACTAGAATTACCGGAGATTTTATCGTGAAATCAGACAACGGTGGCGGCGAAGTAGACCCAACTCCTGATCCAGAAAAACCAGTTACACCAACTAACAAAACAGGTTGGGATGGCGACTCTTATTATATAGATGGCGAAAAAGTAACAAGTAAATGGTTAGAAGTTACAGCTAAAGACGCCAAAGATGACGAAACAACATATTGGTACTACTTCGATGAAAATGGTCAATATGTAACCAATACATGGAAAGGTTCTTATTACCTAAAAGACAATGGTCAAATGGCTAAAAATCAATGGATTTACGATAAATCCTACGAAAATTGGTTCTTTATTAATGAAGATGGTACTTATGCTCGTTATACATGGAAAGGCTCATACTATCTAAAACAATGGGGACAAATGGCCAAACAGGAATGGGCATACAGTCCAGAAACAGGGTGGCACTACTTTAATCCAGACGGTACTTACGTTCAAAATAAATGGGTAGGTGCTTACTACATCAAACAATGGGGCTATATGGCAACAAACGAATGGATTTTTGATAAAGACTATGATAATTGGTTCTTTATTAAAGAAGATGGAACATATGCTCACGATACTTGGAAGGGCTCATACTACCTAAAACAATATGGTCGCATGGCTCATAATGAATGGGCATACAGTCCAGAAACAGGCTGGCACTACTTTAATCCAGATGGTACTTATGTTCAAAATAAATGGGTAGGAGACTATTACCTAAAACAATGGGGTTACATGGCCAAAAACGAATGGATTTACGACAAGGGACATTGGTATTACGTAAAAGACAATGGACAATACGCACGCAATGAAGTCGTTGACGGATACAAATTAAACGCATCAGGACAAATGATGTAATATAAACTTTTGGCTCTTTGTCAAATAGGGTTGATGGAGTGGAAATAGAGATCATACAGTATTATCTGTATGATTTCTTTTTTTATTGTATATTTCCATCATTAAAAAATTTTAGTGCTCAAGTGAGTACAGTTCCTATAATTATCAGCTGAGTGTAGTAATATATGTTTTT